>CAYSWL010000001.1:0-85875 GCA_964434745.1 uncultured Candidatus Bathyarchaeia archaeon
TTAGAGGGGTGTGCATTATTCTTGTTTTTAGCAATTTTTTGATTTCTTTTGTCAACCCCAATTTTTGCTTAAAAAAGAACAATCACCAAAAAATACACAAAAACAAATTGTGCACACCTCTATTAATTATTTTATTATCAACAAAATTTCCATATACACAATGTTTAGTTAATTTGCAAACATTAGTGACAAGCATTTCAAGTTTATCTACCTTTAACTTCAGCGTTATTTGCTGTATACCTACAAGTGGAGTTTTATGCGTATTCTAAATTTTTTCTACGATGCTTTAAGTTACTGTAGAGTAGTTTTCGCATTAATATTTGCAAGTTTCAATTTGGTATAAAAAGAGTGGTTAGTAAAAAAGGGTTAAGATTTTTTTGCAGGAGGATCACTAAAGAGTAGCGGTATTCCTGCTAACGGGAGGGCTAGAACCCATAAGTCCATGTTGTGTCCTAGGAACCAGGCATACCATGTACTCCATTTGTCTACCGTACCCCAAAATAGCCACATTACATAGATGACTAGGAAGTATAGACCTAAAGCAGTGATGATGACGCCAACTTTGCGTAAGTCGACTTCAGCAAACGTTTTTGCTTTATATGTTTTAACGGTGAAATATGCCATATACAATGCTAATGCAAACAATCCGATTGTAGTTAAGCCAAAGCTAACTATGTGATCTATGTGTGAAGTCATGTATGAGAGTCCACTACGGTCAATAGCGCCTAGCCAGTTGCCAGTATTGTTAACCCAGAACATGAATAAGTAAACTGTGCCTGCTATTAGGCTCCATTTTATAATACCGTTGGCGGGCTTTTTCGGATTTAATTCAAAGATTAGTTTGACAAGCACTATAGGAATTATGATGGCTTCAATAATTATTGGTAGGGTGCTTTCAATAAATGAGCCTAGACCTAAATTGGAGGTTGCACTTCCTACGGCTAGCGATACACTCCAGATCACAACTGGGAATAAAGCAAGCATAGCAACTGCTTCACCTAGTAAAATCCATCGTACGGACATGGTTAACTCAGCTTTAGAGAGGTCCTTTTTTATGACGAAGAAAAGAATTGTAAATACTGCAATTAGTGCACCCATGGTTCTAAAGCCTAAGCCAAAGGTTCCTGCAGTGTCAGTAAACGAAATCCAAAACCAGTCAGGTGGTCCTCGGAAAATGTTAAAGGCGCCTTTAATGAATTGGTAGCCTGTAAATAAGAACCAAGTAATTGCAACAAGAAGCAAACCTATTCTCAAAGCAGAACTATGTTTCGTTGATTCCGTATTTCTCCTCTCCACTGATAACTGTTTGCTGAATTAGTATATTATGTTTACCATTACCTTTCAAACAGCCCTACTTTTCCAAGATATATCCTTTAGGTTTTTAGTTTACTCACCAGTGGTTAAGGGTTAATTTTATTTAGTCCAGTTGGGAAATACAATCTAAGGAGAGAGCATTGTTGATGTTGACCAATCAGCAAATCAAAGGTTTTCTATACGCTGTTGAAGGTGTAGGCGTAATTCTCATAGCACTATTTGCAATTGTATATTTAGCAGGGCTGCCTACTGACCTGGTTTATCATTCTCAACCTATCTTCAGAACCCCGCTTTCAATAATTGGGACAGTGCTCATAGCTTTAGCTTTAGCCGCAATGGCAATTGCCTTCCTCACAAAAAGAACTCAGCCTTAAACAGTAAACAATATTCTTATAGTTATTGAAAAATATGCAGCTTAAGCTGCATATCTTAATTTTCAGCTAAAAAGATTTTTTACTTATTTTTCTTTACTTGCCTGTTTCTAGCAACTCAAAGCCTGTATTTTTGTCTACTACTCGCTGTACTAATGAGGTAATTAGTTCTAATATTATGACTTCACCTATCAACCATACGTCAACTCCTTGGCGAACGCAACCAGTTAATGCTTTTTCTCCCCTGCCAAAGCTTGCATGCATATGAAGTGTGGGTTTGCCTTCTTCATTAGTAAATATGGTGCCTATTCCAGCCATCTCACTTACCCCTGATAGCAATGTTACAGCAGGCTCAACAGGTAATGAGCCATCACCCTTTGGGCCGACTACTATATGGCTATCTTTTTTAGCGCCACCTACAAAAAAACACAATGCACTACACACTTTATTTTGTGATGCGAATTCTTCAAGAACGTTTGGCAAATGATCTCCATCATGTAGCCTTAAGACAAAGGCTCTGCCCATCTTAGCTTCAGTAAACTGCATATACAGACCTCAACTGGTGCTAACAGTGTCTATAATACATATAAAAACAATTTCAATCAGTATGCCTGATAAAAGCAGCCACTTTGAAAATTTATGCACCTTTTATGGTCTGAACTCGAATTAGTACCTACTCAAATAAAGTGGTTGGGCTGCTTCTTTTTTACGTCTTAACACTTCTGATTCAAAAACTTTTGCTTCAGCTGTGTAAAATTCTTGTTCATGCTCTATGTTTCAGCTTATGTTCTTCTATCCGATTATCTAATGCAAATAATGTGGGTGCTGCCGTACGTTAATAAACTTTATGAGTATAAATTATGTTTAAACACAAAAATTCTCTAAATATTGATTTCAAGTGAAACGGTCATTTGTCCATATGTTGGCAGAGTCACTATATCCGCGACGCTCCCAAAAGCCTAATTCTTTTACACGGGTAAATTGTAGCCGTATTATCCAAAGTGCACTTTTATAAGCATACTTACTAGGTACAATAAGTCGGAGTGGAAATCCGTATCCTTCCTCTAATGGTTTGTTATTGAGCTTGTAAGCTAAAATCACATTATCATAAGCTAATTCCTCTAGGTAAAGCGAGGTACTATATGTATCAGCACATTCAAAGGTTACAGCTTTAGCAGCGGCTTTTGGCTTAACTAAGGCTTCGATGTCTTTAAATCGTATACCTTCCCATTTGCAGTCTAATACACTCCAGCCTTCCACACAATGAAAATCACTAACTGAAACCACTTTGGGTAAATTTTGAATCTGTGGCTACATTAGCCGCACTGGATTATCCACTTCACCATCAATAGAAAGAACGTAATTTTCAAGGCAAAGATGCGGTGTCATTGGTGTAATGCCAGGATGATCAATACCCCACCGCAGAATCTTATCAATTACACGCTGGCTAGGCGGCAACCTTTTTTTATCATTAGAAAACATACCAAAACCATTTTTAAACTATATTTTCGCGTAAAAATATATTTTACTAATCATTACAATTTTTAGCTAAAAAAGCTAGTTAAGAGTTTTTGTTGACGCTCTTCTTTACTAAACTGACTAACTTTAACGCCTACACGACGGATTTCATGATGATCAGATCCACCGAGAAACTTTTCAAATAAGTCACGCGTTGCTTTACGTATAGTTTGTGCATCCTTAGCGGTTTTATCTAACGTTATTGAACGATTTTTGCTAGTTAAATCAGTCATTACTACTGTAATAGCTATTTGTTTGTAATAGAGATTTTTTTGCGTAAGTTCTTGATGAATTTCGTCGATGAGTTGATTAGCCTTTTCTAATATAATATTTAGGTCATGAGTATTTTCTTTTAAGGTGCCAATGCGGCTGATCGATTCAGCTTCGCCGGTTTCCTGCACAGGTTCATTGTCTATGCCGTTAGCTGAGTTATGAAAATATATTCCAAGAGTTTTTCCAAAAAGTGCAACGAGTTTTTGAACATCATATAGCGCAAGATCTTCAATAGTTTTAATTCCTATAGCTTCTAATTTTTCGCTAGTTTTCTTACCAACACCAAGTAACTTATCAACAGGCATTGGAAAAAGGAAACTTTGTACTTCTTCAGGCTTTACAATAGTAATGCCATCAGGTTTGTCTTGTTCACTTGCAATTTTTGCAACAAGTTTATTCGGTCCTATCCCGACAGAGCAAGTTACACCTATATGCTGTTTCACAGCTGCTTTCATTTGCTGTGCTAGTTTTAAACTTTCTTCAAAACTGCCGTTTACTTTAGATGTTACATCCATATATGCTTCATCAATGCTCACTTGCTCAAAAGCGTCTGCGTAGTTTCGTAGAATTGACATTATATTATCCGAAATTTTTTGATAATACTCATAATCTACTGGTAAAAATACAGCATTTTTACCTTCAAGACGTTTCAATGCCAGATAAAGCGGTATGCCCGATTTTACTCCGCTTTGCCGAGCTAAATAATTTGACGTTGCCACTGCACCGCTATCAGCTGTACGTCCAGAATACATGCCTACCACAACAGGTTTATCTTTCAACTCAGGATGTCGTAATTCTTCGCATTGTGCATAAAAATAGTCTAAATCTACCAGCATAATAATGCGCGTCTGTGCAGGCATTTTATTCACCTTGTATCGTATTTAGCATCCATGATCCATCACATGATGCTGTGTTTAATTGTGGTAAACCTTCCCTACAAACTCCAAATTTCATTCCATGTGATATCGAAATGTCTCTAACTTTCTTAAGTAAATTAAACCTATACTCTTTAGGCAGTAAAGTATTACCCCCTACCCTTTCACCATCTTTAAAATATAATGGCTTCATTTTTTCTGTGATGTCAGGGAAAATTTTTGATAAACGACTCCAATTATCAGGTTTAGGTTTGTAAGTAGAGCTAGTTATATGCTTAACACCTATAGCTGCAAGTTTAGCTATGAGCCTTTCTGGTGAGTCGTTTATGCTTGGAATAATTGGATCGATACGTACAGAAACCGGTATGCCCTTACGGATAAGGTCCTGAGCAGCTCGGATGCGATCGCTTGAAGTAGGTGCTCGAGGTTCAAGTTGTGCTGCAATAAAATCATCTTCAGTAGTTATGGTAAATGCGACAGTAGATGGTACCTTGACTAGTAAATCATCGTCGCGGGTGACAATATTTGATTTAGTAATTATTTGGATTTTACAGTTGCTTTCAGATAAAGTTTCAAGGACTTTGCGCGTTAGCCCCAAGGTTGCTTCTATGCGAGGGTATGGATCAGATGAGTTTGCAATTGATACAGTTTCACCTTTTAATTTAGCAGCTTCCCTTTTTATGATTTGAAGTAAATCTTTTTTTGGCCTACAATCTTGAAAGTTAGAGACATAGCTAGAAGCGTAACAATAACTGCACTGATGGTCACATCCACTATATGGATTAAGAGTTAGCTTAGGCGGACATGTGCAAAGAGTGGACCGCCAAGGGTCAAAGCTGGAAATCAAAGGCAATGCAAACTACCAACAAGCCCTAAGCTATACAAAGACAAAAACCATTCGCTCCAAATCTAAAAATTGTGCTACAATAACAATAGACCTATTTGACACAAATACTAGAAACCTAAACCTCGCCAAGTTTAGGCTAAATAAAAAATGCAAGTTTTCCTTATTGTTTGGGTATTATTTTTAGAACTCTAAATCCTCTAGCAATGGGGTTTTGCATCTCTGTAATTATTACTTTACTTAGGACACCCTGTAAATCTGTAGCGTAACCTTTTATGTCATATTCAGCTTCCATTAACGAATGTAAGTAGACTTTGTTAATGCTAATTTGATGTTGACATTTAATTGGTAAGCCAAGTAGATGCTGTGATTGTTCTTGGGCTACTTTTGTGGCTGTATAAATTATCGCTTGAGCTCCTGCAGTTAATTCAGCAATTCGTACTGGTATGCTTTCTTTACCAACAGCTAGCATGTCTATGTCATATCTACGGCGAGCCTCCCCAGCAATTCTACGTAGCCTAGGTAAAATTCTAAGTAAGTTTTTGCGTGCGTTAATTGAACATCTCATATTAGTTAATTGCACAGGCGAAAGCTCTTCAACAGATATGCCACCTAGTGTAATGTCTAAGTGCACTGCTTCGGCCTTATTTTGTTCAAGCAAAATTAGACATAATTCTGCTTCATGTACTACCACTTCAAGTCCACTTTCAACTTCTCGAAAAATTGGTTCGCTTACCCGCACATGGGCTTCCCTGTAAGGCGGTTCAACTAGCACCGCTACTGTTGCAATGTGAATAGTCGGATTGAAATTATTATCAAGTATGGCCGCTGCAGAATCTGCTGCAATAATTTTCAATCTAGCACCTAATCTATTTTATGCGTTTAAAAGAAAATTAGCTTTGCTAATTATACATTTTCAGCGCCTTTAAAGTCTAAGCATAACAGATACATTTCACTACTTTTAGAACGGCTAGCTGGTGGTTTAACTATCTTAACTTCTTCAAATATTTGCTTAAGTGTATCTATGTATTCTTTAAGCAAGTCTCCTTCGAAGACTTTAACAAAAAAGTTACCTCCAGGGCACAAAATTTTCATAGCTGTGTCTAGTGCTTTGGTGGCAAGATCAATTTGTTTAGCGTGATCTACTTCCCAGACACCTGATATGTTAGGTGCCATGTCTGAAAGTACAACGTCAGCTTTATGACCTGCAGGCAGAAAACTTAGGATTTGCTCTACTGTTTCCGATTCTGTCATATCGCCTACAATTGTACGTATATAAGGCTGAACGAATGGTTCAATTGGTTTAAGGTCAACGCCTAAAACGAAGCCCTTCTTTCCAGCAACTTTGCGGGCTGCTTGTATCCAACCGCCTGGTGCTGCGCCCAAGTCAACGACGACATCACCGTATTTAATGAAATGGTACTTGTTTATTGCTTGTGCAAGTTTGTAAGTAGCTCGGCTACGATAGTTTTCTTCTTTAGCTTTCTTATAGTAGAATTCGTTTTTTCTTTCTTTTATCCAACCCTTACCAGTGGGCACTATATAATTCTCCTATTTAGTTGGAACTTCAGGGTCAGCTTCATCTTTGTCAAGGGAGATAATCCAAGTGGTTAATTTTTCACAGTTTTTTGGCGAGATAACTGTGGTTGGGTCACATCTGGAGCTGTCTGGACACATAAGGCATGGGCAGTCAACTATTGTTTCTATACTAGCTGGCATGCGTTTAGGGAATAGCCTATATGTCCATCTGCCGCCTTCTAGCTCTTTTTCTCGGCGGATAAGCCCTTTTTCTTCAAGCTTTAGGGCAACTCTTGAGCCTTCGCGGCTACTTGCGCCTAGTTCTCTCCATAGGTCAGATTGAAGTACACCTTGATAACCCGTATTAACAACAAAATGTAGTGCCTTCTGCTCGAGGTCGTTACGTTTTGGCATCTTCGATCAGTTCCAAGTTAACAGTTATTATAGTTATTGTGGCACATAAAAATATGTATCCTTTAAAAGTAGCGAATCCTCTTGAAGAACACGACAACTATGGTGAACGGGAAAATTGAAACACGTTACTGCATCGGAATAGAGTCCACAGCAGACGATTTCGGTGTAGGCATTGCCAGTTTTGACGGTGATATTTTAGCTAACGTCTCAAATAGCTATGTTCCTAAAGAAGGTGGTATTCATCCTCGTGAAGCTGCAAGACACCATGCTGAAGTCGCTAACATTGTATTAGCTGCCGCTTTTGAAAAAGCCGGTTTAAAACCCAAAGATATAACGATAATTTCTTTTGCTCAAGGTCCAGGGCTAGGGCCATGCCTAAGGACAGGTGCAACAGTTGCTCGAGCACTATCTTCTTATCTAGAAATACCACTAGTTGGAGTAAATCACTCTATAGGTCATATAGAGATTGGTAAACTTCAAACTGGTCTAACCGATCCGGTAACTCTTTACGCTTCAGGAGGAAACACAATGGTAACCGCGTTTACCTCTGGCAAATATCGCGTCTTCGGAGAAACCTTAGATATTGCAGTTGGAAACTGTTTGGACGTATTTGCACGTGAAGCAGGACTTAAACCAAAGAAAGGCTTACCTTTAGGTGCTGCAGTCGAGCAACTAGCCAGCAAAGGAAAAGAACTAATTATATTGCCTTACGTAGTGAAAGGAATGGATTTTTCACTAAGTGGACTGCTTACTGCAGCTACTAGTGCACTTAGAAAAGGTTCCCGACTCGAGGACGTTTGCTATAGTTTACAAGAACACATATTTTCTATGGTTGCAGAAGTTACTGAACGTGCACTGGCACATACCGAGAAAGACCAGGTTCTGCTTACAGGCGGCGTAGCTGCAAATAAACGACTACAATCAATGTTAAAGATTATCTCCAAAGAGCATGAAGCCCAATTCTGTGTAGTGCCTCAAGAATATGCAACTGACAACGGCGCTATGATTGCTTGGACTGGCGTATTAGCTTATACTCACGGCTTAGTTACTAAAGTAGAAGAAAGTTATGTCAAACTCAAATGGCGTGTTGATAAGGTGGAAGTTCCATGGATACACAAATAGACTTAAAACTGCTCAAAAAAGGTGCAGAAGCAAGCCTCTTTCTTACTAACTGGCATGGTCGGCATGTAATAATCAAAACACGCTTACCTAAACCCTATCGTCCAGTTGAGTTGGATTTGCGGATTAGGCGTTATCGTACAATACATGAGCCACAATTAATGAATGAGGCAAAACGCGCCGGAGTATCCACCCCCACAATATTTATGGTAGACGTAGAAAACTCTACAATAATAATGGAATACATTCCAAGTATCCAGGTTAAACAGATTATAGAAAAACTTTCAGAGTTACAACGATATGAGTTATGTATTAAAATAGGTGAATCAATAGCTAAACTTCATCTTCACGGTATAGTGCACGGCGACTTAACTACCTCTAATATGCTAGTTGATAGTTCAGGTAACTTCTTTCTAGTGGACTTCGGTTTAGGTGATAGAACAATTGAGCTTGAAGCTCAAGGAGTAGATTTGCACCTGTTGCATCAGGCTCTGCAAAGTACGCATTACCAATTCGCTAACTTATGCTTTACATCGATACTCAAAGGGTATGCCAATATAGCAGGCTCCGAGGTTGCCGAGGCCGTTTTAGCGAAAACAAGGGAAATAGAAAAAAGAGGGCGTTACATTGCAGAGAGAAAACAAGACATATAAGGTGCATGATGTGGACTTTCGGTTAAAAGGTAAGATAATTTTCTTTGCCACAGGAAATATTCACAAATTTAACGAAGTGCGCTCGTTATTATCTTCCTACGGCATAGCAGTAGGTATGCTTAAAATTAAAGGCGCTGAAATCCAAAGCGATCAGCTTGTAGAAATTGCGTCAATAAGTGCAGCTAACGCATATAGGCAATGCAGATTACCCGTAATAGTAGAGGATGCTGGTCTATTTATTGACGAATTGAATAATTTTCCAGGACCGTATGCTGCTTATGTCTTTAGAACTCTTGGTAATGCTGGAATACTAAAACTACTTGATAGTGTGAATAACCGCAAGGCAACATTCAAATCTGCTATAGCTTACTGTGACAACGCCTCAGGACAAACCACGTGCTTTGAAGGCCACATCTCAGGAAATATTGCTCTTGAGGAAAAAATTGACCACCCCAACCTATCATTTGGCTTTGATCCTATATTTATCCCAGATAAAAGTCAAAAAACTTTTGCCCAAATGACTCTTAACGAAAAGAACCTTTTCTCTCATCGTGCTATGGCAATCCGTCATTTTGCTCATTGGTATAAAAACCAATAATGATTAGATGATTGTCACCGCTTCTATCTTATTGCACTGGTAATGCAAAGTATTATATACACAAACTCTTAACATGAATACCTGCGAATAGCAGGATAAGAGATGAAAACCCGGGTTACTTTTGGACGCTACCACTTTCACCAAATTTAACCCTTTAACCTTTTTTCACTTTTCATGCATGCAAGACTCATTTCATTAAGTTAACTCATAAAAAATGATTCCATAACGTTGCTACATGCTTTACAAATAACCTACCTTTTAGTTTTAGTTCAGCTAGTATTAAGTAGCTGGCATTCGAGACCTGCATAATTTGCTTTTCTATATCTGTTCACAAAAAAACTAAGGTTGAAACTGTTATGCTGATTAAAAAGAAAATATCTTATAGATTGTTAAAATTTTTGGTCAAGTGCTTTTTTTCAAAGCTATTTGGTCCTTGGGAATCAGCTAGTTTTAAATATTTGTGTACCGTGGGTGATAGGTGCAGAGTTAAGGTGTAGAGATGCCAAAAAAGGAAAAAGGAAAATCACATTCGATCCGCCCAGTTAGCAGGCGCCCGCCAAGCTGGTGCAAATACGAGCCAGAAGAAGTAGAAGCCTTCATAATTAAACTCGCAAAAGAAGGTCACTCTCTAAGCAGCATAGGCACCATCCTACGGGATCAATATGCTATTCCATTGGCTAAACCCATTACAGGTAAAAGCATAAGCGAAACCCTACGTGCAGCAAACTTAGCACCCTCTATGCCTGAGGATCTTGCTAATTTGATGAAGAAAGCACAGGGTATGGCTGTTCACATGGAAAAATTCAAGAAAGACAGCCATAACAAACGCAACATGCAAATAATTGAAGCAAAAATACACAAACTATCACGCTACTACAAACGCGAAGGCGTGATACAAAAGAACTGGAAGTACGAGCCAAAAATCGCTTCCATAACTTAAACCTTTTTTATAACCTGCTTCATTTTGGGCAAAGCCTGCACGTAAAGCATATTGCTTACGTTAAAGTATATTTTTAAAATCAACAATATTTCAGTGTGAATACTATGACGTTGGAGAAAACTCAAATAGACGCATTTCTTTCCTCAGCTGACCAAGCCGCTAAGGTAATTCGTGAAGTAGCAGAAAAAGATGGATTTATCCATGTTTTCTCTCACTTGGATGCTGACGGTATATCTGCCGCAGGAATAATCGGTAAAGCGCTTTCTCGCCTTGACGCCCGATTTCGCATAAGAATTACCCAATGGGTAGATGAAAAAATCATCAGCGAAATTATTGAAGACAAACCCGACCTAGTCATAATGACTGACTTTGGCAGCGGCTATTTAGACCTGCTCAACGAGAAAGTACCAACGTTCAAAGTAGTAATACTTGATCACCACCAAATATCAGGTACCTCGCAAAATCCAAATTTTGTTCAAGTTAACCCCCATCTTCATGGCATCGACGGCGCAACAGATGTAAGCGGTTCAGGTGTAGCTTACTTTGCTGCTCGCGCCATTGACCCTTATAATGTTGATCTCTCACCAGTAGCATTAGTGGGTGCATTAGGTGACATGCAAGACCGTTATGACCAGCGAAAACTCGGCGGACTTAATGCATTAATTGTAGATGATGCTTTGAAGGCAAACCTGCTAATCGTAGAAAAAGACTTAATGTTTTTTGGTAGAGAAACCCGCCCAATTCATCGTACCCTAGCAAGCACAACCAACCCCTTCTTACCTGGCATAAGTGGTGAAGAAGATAAAAGTCTTGAGTTCCTCTCCAACCTTAACATCCCACTTAAAGAAGGCGATAAATTCCGTGCCATACGTGACCTTACTGAAAATGAACGCAAACGACTATGCAGCGCATTAGCAGAGTACTTGCTTTCCAAAGGAAAACATTATGGCATAGCTAACCTTATCGGCAATGTCTATATCTTAACATCCGAATCTCCAGGTACTGCCCTTCGTGATGCCAGAGAATTCGCAGTTGTTTTAAACTCCACTGGTCGTATGGACCGACCAAGTTTAGGAATAGCAGTATGCATGGGCGACCGAGCAGCCGCACTAGAAGAAGCCAATAAAGTGCTCGAAGACTACCGTAAAAGCATTAACAAATACATCTTCTGGGTCATGGAAAAACCTGAACGCCTCAAAGAACTTAATAACATCTACGTCGTCAACGGTGAAGACTTTGTCAATGAAAAAATCATCGGAACAATATCATCAATAATAATTTCCAGTTTGCCTAACATCGAAAAACCCCTCATAGCATATGCGCAAGTTCCAAAGGAAGGGTTGGTAAAAATTTCCTCCAGAACCACCGACATGGCAGTACACAAAGGAGTAAACCTTGGCGATGTCATGAAAATAGCTAGCGAAAAATTCGAAGGCAAAGGCGGCGGACACAACATCGCCGCAGGCGGCCAAGTTCCACTCGACAAAGTCGATGACTTTGTAACCTTAGTCAACGAATTAATAGGCAAACAACTAAGAGGCGAAAAAATTGCAAGCAACGATAACCCTTGAATATTCAGACGACAAAACCGCTACAGCCATAGCCAAAGCAATCTCACCTGAAAACTCAACTCCACCACACGGACTAAACATAAAATCAACATTAATCAATAACTCAGTAGTAACCAACATAACATTCAACGGCAAACTTGCTACCTTCATATCCACCATTGATGACCTACTAGAAAGCGCCTCAACCGCAGAAAAAACTCTGCATATAATAAAACAAAAATAATCCTTTCTCTCTGTATGTAAAAAACAACCAAAAAACTTAACGCCACAGTTTTATCAACAAAGAAATTATTCGACAATTAATAACCTAAAAATTAATTCCAAAATAACAAAGTAGACAAAAATAAACGAAATAAATACCACTAAATGATTCTTTTTCTAAAAGTTAATATTGCCTATCAGATTTGAGGTTAATTATGACATTTCATGTACGCCGTAAGGATCGCGAAATAGTTGACATATCAACCTTAAAAGATGTTCTCAAATCAACAAAATATGTTACAATTGCTTTATGCATAGACAATGAACCTTACTTAGTTTCACTAAGCCATGGCTATGATGAAATAAAAAACTGCATATACTTCCATTGCGCCCCAGAAGGCAAGAAACTAACCTATGCCAAAGCTAACAACAATATCTGGGGACAAGCAATGCTCGACTACGGCGTCACCGACGAATGCGACTACACCTATACTTCAGTTCATTTCCAAGGCAAACTACACCTTATTACAGACCACACAGAAAAACAACATGCCATGCAAATACTCGTACGACAACTATCCAAAAAACCCGAAGCCAAACTAGCAAAAATCAAACCCGAAAAACTAGCCAAAACCACTATGGGCAAAATTGACATAATGTCCATGACCGGAAAAAGACACCAAGATCCGAAAGCTTCGAATTTACCAACTTAGTTTTCCCTTTAATTATTCACATTTTTTCATTGATCCAAAAAGCCATCTAAAACATGCTAAAAAATTAAATTACCTTACTTGAAAAACCTTACTACTAATCAAGTTAATAAAATAACTGTCGACTTCAGAAATTTCACTTGGCATATTTTTAGAACTTAACATATCTGTTTCAACAATTCTTAGCAGATTATGTTGTTAGCCATTTAAGATGTGATTTGTTTAACAGAGGATCTGGTATGCCTCGGTTCTTTGTCGGATTCGTTTTTAGTACAAAATAGGTCAAAATATTGGTTTTCGGTTAACCAAGATTTTAAGCAAGCAAATAAAAAAATCAAGTATTTTTATTCTGAAAAGTAATATCATCGTTAAAGTATTTCAAGGAGTTTACTGCGATATATCTTCTAAAGAACATAAATATACGATTTGAACAATAAATGCAAAAAACATCTTCTGATGCATAGTACTGGTCTGTTGATATCAAATATGCCATTATGGCATGCTTATCAACAGTGAGGTTTTTTCACAAATATCCAGATGCCGAAGAAAAACCATCTTAAAACAAGTATTCGCCAATTATAGTATTATTTAATGATTTGAATATAGTATCTGCAGCAATTTATGAAGACTCCTGAAGTAGTTTTTTTTAAATCTGTTCCTTTGTATGATTTACATAATCTTCAAATGAACTGAAACAGCGACACAATGCGATTATTTCCATAACGATGGTTCGTTGCCTTTGATAGTATTCAATTTGTCGAGAAAAGTTAATTAATGAAAGGTGATAGTATTGTTGCGGCGCTTAGGCTACTTCAATAGATAGCCCAGGTAGTATAGTTCGGTCTCAGCATGAAATGCTTCATGCTGCCGGAACAGTATATGCGGCTGTCGCCCGCAGGACATCACGAACCTACAAGTTTGTTCGTGGCCTGATCCGGGTCCGAATCCCGGCCTGGGCGCCACTTTTACTTTTAATTCTTTACTATTGACATTTTGTTGTAAAAAAAGATCATAAAGTAGGTTTGGTATTTTGTGTTCTGGGTTTAGATATGGATGATGTTAGAATTGTTAGTTTGACTTCTGAGAATTATGCTTCCATTGGCTGTCCTTGTTTTTTAAGCCCCAAACATGAAGCCCATATGGCTAAACTTGGATGGTTGAAGGAGCGTTTTATTGAGGGTTTTTCTGTCAAGTTACTTTTTGTAGGGTCTGATAAAAAGCCTGTTGGTTTTATTGAGTATGTTCCTGGTGAATTTGCTTGGCGGTCGGTTGATGCTTCTGGTTATTTGTTTATTCATTGTGTATGGGTTAGTCCAAATAAGTATAGAGAAAAAGGATTTGGCTCATGTCTTGTTGATGAATGTGTTAAAGATGCAAAGGTTCAAGGTAAATCTGGTGTGGCAGTGATTACTAGTGATGGTTCATTTATGGCTGATAAAGGTCTTTTTTTGAAAAATGGTTTTGAAGTTATTGCAGTTGATGACCATTTTAATCTTTTAGTTAAGTCCTTGAAGAAAGGCCCTTTGCCTAAGTTTAGAGATTGGCATAAACAATTGACCAAATATAGCGGGTTGAATATTGTATATTCAAAACAGTGTCCATGGGTTATTCGCTCAATAGGTGAAATGCGTGAGCTTGCAGAAAAGCATGCTTTATCGCTTAAAATTACTGAATTAGCTAGTGCTAAAGAAGCTCAAAATGCTCCTTCTGTTTATGCAACATTTACTTTAATTAATGATGGTAAAATTTTTGCTGACCATTATATTTCTAGTACCCGTTTTCTAAATATTTTAAAAAAGGAGCTAAATATGCTTAAATAATTTTATTGCTAGTTTATTGTGATTGTTTTTTATGGCTGTTTGTGTTATTTAAGTAGTGTTTGTTTGGTTTATGGGGGATTCTTATTGAGGTTTATTTTTGTCTTTGATTTTTAGGGTCAGATACTTTTTCAGATAGGTTCTTTAAATTTTAACGATGTTGTGTATAGATTTTTAGGAGGTCTTGATGGTGGTGTTGGATAGAATTATTGTGGGTGAAGTGTTTCTGAAATTATTTATGTAGAATGGTGTTGATTATTGAAGTTTCTAAAGTTTTATGAAATATTTTTAGGAAATGTAAATGTTCAATTATTGATGGTTGCTTTTTTTTAAAAAAAATAAGCTGATCATACGAAGATTAACCAGTCACCCGTTTACCGCGAAAGTTTTCAAAACAACATATAATTCTAACAATACGAACATATTATCAATGTATACTCAATTATGCAGTTCGCTTTTTGATTATAACTTTAATTGACCCTTTACACTGTTGGGGTATAGAAATTATGCAAAAAATTTAAATTTTTAAAATTTATAATGCCGTTATTAAGGTAATGTGTAATGGATGCGGAGGATATAAGTGGTGCATTTTCAACGGCTATATATTTGAAAAAATTAACTGATGAAATATTACGAGAACAGGCTGAAATGGAAGGTTCAGATGAAGTTCTGGAGTGTGATTTTATTGAAATATTCAAATTTTCACTCGGTGAGCAAGAAAGAGAGCTATCAAGAAAGCAGCTAATGGCGATAAAATCTTTATTTGATGCCGTTCAGAAAGCAGCCCTCAACAGCAAAAAATGTGACAGGTAAACAGAACATAGCTTGCTGATAATTTATGTTGATTTATTAAATTCTATTTTCGATAGTTCGTATTTTTGTTTGCCTTTTTTTATATGTTTGTTTATTTACTTGATTGGCTTGTTGGTTTTGAGCTATTTTTATGCATAATGCATATGAGTATTGTATTTCTATATATTGTTAATTATGACTCTTGCTCAAGGCAGCAGCAATAGAAATAGTTCTGATGATTGGTTAATTGATGTTATAAAACATGTTAATCGTGGTATTTTATCTGAGAATCAAGTTTCTACCAGAATGAGGCAAAGTAGTCAATGTGTGCTATGTAAAGGCGCACGAAATCTGTGTGGGAAAACTCGTTGTCCGATAATGGTTAAGGTTAATACTTTTCTTAAAAGTGTACCATTAATTTCTAGTGAAGATATTGCTGGTGCTTCTCCGCCTAGTGTTTTTATTGGTAGGGTTGATTATCCGAATGTTTATGTTGGGCCTTTGGTGCCTCCTGTTAATGAGGATACGAGTTTTTATGATTTACCTGAATGCTGGTTTGGTAAATCTATTGATGAAATAGTTGGCTTTCGCAGTTTGCTTGTAAGAGGTAAACATCGTGTCAACGCTTACCAGTTTTCTAGTGCAGGTAAGATTATGGATCAAACCCGCGAGTTAGCTCTTTGTGATAGTAGTGTTGATATGGAGCTTAATTTAACTAAGAAGCCTCATGGTAGCTTGTTTATGGATGATGATATTCAACCATTTGGTCCTTCTGCACCTATAAAGGATTTGCATGTTGGAAATTCTCGTTTTAATCAGCATATAGAGAAAGCTTACTATGATACGGACTTAAACGCTACTCAAGCTGTACGAGAGTTGTATCGTCGTGGGGTTGTAGTTAGCAAAATCCAGAAAGCTTTCAGTGTTGGTGCTTTTGGTATAGAGAAAAAACGTCACTTAGTACCTACACGCTGGAGTATAACTGCTGTGGATGATATAATTAGTAAAGATCTTATGGCCCAGGTTAAGACTTTTCCTGAAATTAACGAGTACCGCATTTATGAATCTGTTTATTTGGATAATGTATTTGAAATTTTGATGATTCCTGCCCAGTGGAGTTACGAATCTATGGAAGCTTGGTATCCGGGTACTACTTGGAATCCTAATGGGGAAAAAGTAGTTATTTACTCTGATGCTGAAGGTAACAATGGTAGGACAACTTATGCACAAATTGGCGGCTGCTATTATTCTGCACGGTTAGCTGTGTGTGAACAACTTGTTAAAGAACGTCGTCAAGCAACAGTTATTGTTTTACGTGAAGCAAGACCTGGTTATATAATGCCTATTGGAGTTTGGCAAGTAAGGGAAAACGTTCGCAATGCAATGCGTCAAAAACCCCTCCGGTTCAAAACCTTAGCTGATTCCCTAAAGTTTGTTAACGGGCAGTTTGAAATTCCGATTCAACAATGGATAACTCAAGGTAAACTATTGCGCAAGGCACTTTTCCAAAAGAAGATAAGCGATTTTTTCTATAATGCGTAAACGCTTTTTTAAAGGTCGGTATGAGAGACTTTATTATAGTCTGTTGTAAATCTTGAAAAGAAGGTTATGATAGTTTGCCCTATTCAGTTCGATACCATTTTGTTCAATGTTTTTCAGTTCCTGCTCGTCAAGCATATGATTGGTGTATAGATTTTAATTCAGCTGATTTTCAACTTATTGGAAATTCTACCGGCGCTCGTCAAGTAGATCGGCTTGCTGACTGCACCGTACTTTTAACAGATACTTTCCAGACTAAAACTGGTAAAGTTATAAAACAAAAACTTATACAGCTTTATCCAGATAAATTATTTTGGACTTCTACTCACCTATTAGGTATAAATAAATGTTCACAAGTTATATATCAAATTTTAGCAGACTCTAATGATTCTTCACATCTAAACTTTGAGGCCATTTATTTAAATAATAAAATTGCGAACCTAAATCCAGCACAAGCAAAATTGATGGCTGATAATTTGTGCATGCAAGATATAGAAGTATGGCAGTTATTGGCTAAAGTTATGGAAAAAGAACTGGTAAAGTGACCTGTAGATCTATTGGTATATTCATTCGTGGTTTAAAGGTGTTTTTTCGTTTAATTCGCGGTATTTTGTCATCGCTTGATTTATCACTTCTTGGGCTTGTTGAGCATTTTTCCATTCTTTGACTTTTACCCACTTATGTGGTTCAAGACGTTTGTAGGTTTCAAAGAATTCCTGAATTTCTATTAACCTATGTTTGTGTATATCTGCTATATCGTGGTAACCTTCGAATCTAGCATCATTGACAAGTACTGAAAGGATTTTTGTATCTAATCCTGCTTCATCTTCAATTACAAGGGCTCCTACAACTCGAACCTTTACTATACATCCTACAGTTAATGGCGCATTACTTAGTACCATAATGTCTAATGGGTCGTTATCTTCAGACCATGTTTGTGGAACAAAACCATACTCAACTGGAAACACCACAGACGATGGTATAATTCGATCTAACACAAAAGCCTCCCATTTGAGATTATATTCATATTTGTCTCTAGACCCGCTGACTACCTCTATAACCATATTCAAAATTTGTGGCGGTTTATCGCCTGCTGGTAAATCTTTCCAGAAGTTCATCTATAAATCTCCGTTCATAAGCACACTGATAGCCGCAAATTTAAGGATTATTTAATGGAGAAATTATTCTTTTGAATTAAAGAAAGACTCTAGCTTTGTGTTGCCCGGTTTTTTGAGTACCTCAGCACATTTTTTAGGGTCAAGTTCTTTAAATTCTAATCCCATTTCTGATAATAGGCGTTGAACATCTTTACCTAAGCTAGGTGCCACAAGTACGGCACGTATTTTTCGGTTCACCTTAGCTTTAATTGGTTCTATGTATTTAGAAAGTTGTAATGCAGCATCTTTATTGGCAGTTTTACGTTTGACTTCTATGATGACCAGTCTGCCATCTTTATCTTCGCCATAGATGTCTACAAATCCCGGTTCAACATGTTTTTCCCAGCTAATCGGTTTGAAGCCTTCTTCAAACAGTTCGGGCTTAAGCAGTATGGCGCGGTGCATGTCATCTTCGGTTGCGTGCAGTAAAAACTCTCCGCAATCTGTTAAGCCTAAAGCAGAAACCATGTAGATTACATCAAAGGTTACATGGACACTTTCACGCGGTTTTTGCCTAACTCCGTGAATTTCTAGGGCTGTTTCGTTGGTTTGTATATGGAAGACGCTGCCTGCAGGTTGCCAATTAACAGGTTCGTAGCCGACTGGGCGATGCACCAGCAATGAGCCGTCCTCTTTGATGATTAGTAACCTTTCGCCAGGTTCAAGTGTGGATCTTGCGCGGCCTGAGTAGTGGACATGGCAATTCCCTGCTACGACAAGGGTGCGTCTTTGTGATATGGCTTTGCCAATTATGGTGCTAGCTTCAGCTAAAGTAGGGTTTGCTTGAACAGTTAGTTTATTTGAGTCCTGCAAGTTGCTTCGACCAAAGCGTTTTAGAATACGTTAGTATACATAAGAGTTCTGAAGGATTCCGTGTGAATAGATGGAAGCATAAAAGATCAGTACGATACCGCTACGACAAAACAGCACAGACTTACGATCGCCGGTATTGTAATGAGCAGGAAGCTAAATATCAAGCTGCCCTCGACGGGCTAACTGTAAGGCTCCAGAGTATTGTGCTTGACGTTGGATGTGGCACTGGCCTTTTTTTTGACCGCATAGCTGATAAGGCAAATAAAGTTGTCGGTTTAGATCTTTCGCGTGAGTTGCTATTTAAAGCAAAATCGCGTGCCAAAGCGCATGATAATGTGTTTGTGGTTTTAGGGGATGCTGATTATTTGCCTTTTGTGGATAGTTTTTTTGATTTTGTTTTTACTTTTACAGTGCTTCAGAATATGCCCAAGCCTGTGGAGATGCTGCAAGAGCTTAGCCGTGTGGTAAAGCCTGAGGCGCCAATTGTGGTTACGGCGTTGAAGCGGGCTATCTCGTTGGAGAACTTTGCAGATATGCTGGAGCAAACAGGGTTGAGGGCTACTGAACTTCGAGAAGATGAACAACTCCAATGCTACGTGGTTACTGCTGCCCAAAGCGCAAAATCACCCGTTCTGGATGAGTTGATTGATAAGGGCGCGAGAGGAAATGAAGCGTTTCTGGCGCGTGCTTTTCGTCCGCTGGTAAAAAGGTAAAAGTTTAGTTTAATACGGTTGCCATGAAAAGAGTATTAAATAGATCAGAAGGGTGTTAAGCGGCTTAAGCCAGTCTTAAAGATTAATTGGAACTATAAGGTTTTTTGGTTCTTGTTCGCGTAGGGGATACTCCAAAAAATGGTGTGGATGTTTTGTTAGCCTTCGCCAAGATGTTCATGTGGGCTTCTAAAATTTTGTTGATTTGGAAATTCTTTTAGAAAATGATTTTTCTTAAGAATAATCTTTCTATCACGTGCGTATTTCCCAACACAAATCTAAATCTACTTTGCTGGTTTGTTATTCAAATTTTTTTATAGGTTTAGAGGGGTGTGCATTATTCTTGTTTTTAGCAATTTTTTGATTTCTTTTGTCAACCCCAATTTTTGCTTAAAAAAGAACAATCACCAAAAAATACACAAAAACAAATTGTGCACACCTCTAAGGTTTAATTTGAGGAAGAAGATTGTTTCGAAGGTTTCTAAGCTCAACTTTCAGAAGTCGTGATGTAGTCTTTAATGTGCTTCACTTTATAATAATCTTTGGCGTTTTCAAATAATTTATTGTCTGCTGTTATCAATTCTGCTTCTAACTTATTGCACAGATGCAGGTAAGCTGCATCATAAATTGCAATATCAACTTTGCAAGCAATCGCTAGACTCTGGGAAATGCTTGACCAATCAAATTCGTAAAGCCTTATTTGTGTATACTGCAAAAATTTAAGCGCGTCTATAGCATCAGTATGCAGGATTCTTTTTTGCTTAACCGCTACCCATAAAGCGTTTGCTGTTTCGAGCATAAGAAATGAGGGTGCAAATAGTTTAATTTGGCCGCTAAGAAAGTTATGTTTTAGTTGGTCTGCGTTTTTTTGGTATGTTTCATCGGTCAAAACCCATTTTAAGACTATGCTTGCATCTACTATATAGTTAAGCGTATGCTAATCACATCCGTCCTTCTTGAATCCAAGCCAAAGTTTCTTCATTAGTTACTGGTTTAGATCGTTTTCTTATTTGGTCAAGCTTTCCGAAAGCTTCTTTTTTCTTTTGCTCATCAATTTTTTCTTGTAAGCATTCTCTGATATATTGGCTCCAGTTCAACTCGATTTTCTTCATATCTTGCTTCATTGCTTTGGGAATTTTTACCGTAATTAACTCAACTTCTTCTTGACCCAAGACATACTCCCTCAAACAATACCTTATGTATATACTATACGTATATACATATTAAAATTTATTCAAAAATTCAAATATGCCCACATCCAGTTATCTAATGCAAATAATCAAAAATCTTCACTGTCATATGTGTGCTTAATTAAAGATCTTTTAGAAAATGATTTTTCTCAAAAATAATTTTTTTCTCTGTAGCTGGCGTTAATGTGAAAAATTATTTCGCTTGATGGTAATTTTGGCGTTATCTTCGGGTAATGCCTATATTCTTTGAACTCCCATTTGACATTCTACTGGGCAGGTGCAGCGTTAAAAAGCCTTAGTTTTTTGACGCGTGCCTTAGTTGTATATGGTGATCAGGACTATGCCGTTTAAAAAACAAAAACTCGACACGGCACAAACGTTAACCTTAGAATGGATTTTGCATGTTAAAAATTACAAGTTGACTCTTGACCGCACGCTATGTGTGGGTTGTCAGATCTGCAGCTTAGCTTGCCCCAAAGATGCTATAACACTAACTAAGCAACCAAAAATCGAAGGTGCCAAGACAACTCCCGCCAAAGTTGATATTGACTTAGAGAAATGCAACTTTTGCGGTATATGTGACATTGCCTGCCCGTATGGTGCTGTAAAAGTGGCTGCTAATGGCCAATCTATACTTAACGTGGTTTCAAAAGAAAGCTTTCCAGAACTAATCCGTGACATTAAAGTTGATTCTAGTCAATGTCAAAGTGACTGCACTGACTGTGAGACTGCATGCCCTTTACACTTAATTACAGTTACCAAGACTCTTGACGATAGACCAGTTAAACACGTTAGTATTTTGGCACCTGATCAACAAGCAAAAGTTCAAACAGTTATTGAAGTCCAAAAAGGATATTGTCCAACTTGCAGAGCCTGCGAATACAAGTGTACGTCAGGTGCTCTAAAAGTACGTAAAGTATACGAAGGTAGCATATCTATTGATCAGGCTAAATGTCCAGATGGCTGCAAAGACTGCTTAGATGTTTGCCCCATTACAGGTGCACTTTTCTTAGATGATAGCGGCAAAGTGGTGGTTAACGAGGCTATATGCACCTACTGTGGAGCTTGTAAAGCTGTTTGTCCTGTTGATTCTGCCCTTTCTGTAACACGAACCAAAGTGCTTCATACACCTGTGAAGTCTGGTGCTTGGAATAAAGCCCTTGAACGTCTGACCTCTCCAGCTGATGCAGGCAAGGAGTTTAAAGCCAAGGGTAGCCAGAAAGCCCGTGAAACAGTCAGCAGACGCTTCGTCGCAGAGGAGGATATAAGATAATGAGTGAATCCCAAAATATAATTTCAACTAATTCAAATTCTTCAACTAACCAGCTGCGCATCGGTGTTTTCGTATGTCATTGTGGGTTAAATATTGCTGGTACAGTAGACATTAAGCAACTTGTAGAATACTCAAAATCTCTATCTGACGTAGTATTTGTCAAAGAGAATCGCTATACTTGTGCTGACCCTGGACAAGAAGAAATTCGTAAAGCAATAAAAGAAGAAAATCTAAACCGAGTTGTCATAGCTGCTTGTTCTCCACGTATGCACGAAGCCACCTTCCGACGCACAGTTTCTGAGGCAGGATTGAACCCGTTTCTTTACGAAATGGCCAATATCCGTGAGTTCGCCTCATGGTGTCATGGTAACAACCCAAAAGAGGCAACAGAGCGCGCTAAAGATGCTATACGCGTAGCAGTGGCCAAAGCACGGCATTTAGCTCCATTGCAAACTATTAAGGTACCTGTAACTAACAAAGCGCTAGTAGTCGGCGGCGGCATCGCAGGCATTAACTCTGCTTTGGATCTTGCTGAAATGGGGTATAAAGTTTACTTACTTGAGAAAAGTGAAAGCATTGGCGGCCATATGGCTGCTCTTGACAAAACTTTTCCTACACTTGACTGCAGCATTTGCATTGAAGGTCCTAAAATGGTGGATGCTGGACGTCATCCTAATATAGAAATAATTGCTAACGCTGATTTGCTCAAAGTCGATGGCTACGTCGGTAATTTCCGGGTTAAAATTCGAAAGAATCCCCGCTATGTTATATCTGAACGTTGTACTGGATGCGGTGAATGTAAAGACGCGTGTCCTATAGAATACCCCAATGAATGGGACTTGAATTTGGGTACTCGCAAAGCAATATCAGTACCTTTCGATCAAGCTGTACCCTTAACATACACAATTAATCGTGATTATTGCATTGAATGTTTCAAATGTGTAGATGCTTGCGGAGCACGTGACGCTATAAACTTTGAACAGCAACCTGAAGAAGTCAATATCGAAGTCGGCGCTATTATCATAGCCACTGGATTTGACACATATTTACCTTATGATATGCCACTGCTTGGTTATGGTAAATATCCGAATGTGTTAACTTCAATGGAGTTCGAACGGCTAATTTTGGCTGCTGGTCCGACTGGTGGTAAAGTGATCAGGGGCTCTGATGGTAAAAAGCCAAATTCAGTTGCATTCATTCAGTGCGTTGGTAGCCGTGATAAGCAGCATTATCATTACTGTAGCAACTTCTGCTGCATGTATACACTCAAACATGTAGTACAACTCAAAGAAAAGTACAAGGAAAACATTGACATCACCGTATTCTACATAGATATACGTAGTCCTAGTAAAGGATATGAAGAATTTTATGATCGCGCACGTGAACTAGGTGTTAACTTTATCCGCGGAAGAGTTAGTCGTATAGATGAAGACCCATCAACTCACAATCTTACTGTTCATTCAGAAGATACTGATCTAGGCGTGCCAGTAGAGATTAACGCCGAAATGGTTGTGCTAGCTACTGCATCAATACCCGCAAAAGGCTCAGAAGACATAGCACGAGTTCTCAATCTACAACGTGATGCCAATGGATTTTTCATGGAAAGCCACCCAAAGCTAAAACCACTTGATGCCCCAACAGACGGAGTATTCTTCGCAGGGTCGTGCAACGGACTTAAAGACATACCCTCCAGTGTTTCTCAAGGCTGCGGAGCAGCATCACGTGCAGCTACAGTAATATCTAAACCAAACTGGCAAATTGAACCCATAGTCTCCATAGTCGACTCAGAAAAATGCAAAAACAAAACTAGTAAATGTGGTATATGCGTAGAAAAATGCCCCTATGGCGCAATAAAAGCAGAAGAAGGAAAACCTGCACATGTTATAACTGCTAGCTGTCATGGATGCGGAACATGTGTTGCTGAATGTCCCCATAATGCTATAACCCAAAATCACTTCACTGACGAACAAATTATGGCCCAAATTAACTCTGCACTGGAAACTAACCCTGAAGACAAAATCTTAGCGTTTTTGTGCAATTGGTGCAGTTACGCTGGTGCGGATCTTGCTGGAACTAGCCGTTTTGAGTACCCCTCCAATGTACGCGTGATTCGCGTAATGTGCTCAGGGCGCGTTAGTAATGACTTCATATTTGAAGCCTTCCGATTAGGCGCTGGTACAGTCATGATTGGGGCATGTCACTTACCTTACGACTGCCACTACATTAACGGTAATGCCAGAATGAAAGAACGTACTGATGCATTACGACCTATGCTGCAAAAAATTGGCCTTAGTCCGCAAAGACTGCGTGTTGAATATATATCCGCTGCCGAAGGTACTCGTTTTGCCGAAGTTATTAAAGAAATTGACACTGATATGAAAACGTTAGGTAAAGCTAAAATCCGTCAAGAAAACCTAAAGATGAATATAATTCTTGAAAATTTGCTAAAACGAAGAGGTAGGTAAGGTAGTATCTACCTGACCTAACCTGACCATTTTGTACTATTTCTTATATTCTTTTTAGAATTGTTTTTTGTTGAAGATTGCTATTGATATGGCTATGATTGTCGTTGTTGCTATGGCGGCGATGGCTGCAGTAACTAGTGTAGCATTTGATATCTCTAGGAGTGTTGGCATGATGGAAATTAAAGCTGAGATTTGGTTTCCACCGTATATGACTAATATTGCTCCTACAAGTACGCTAGGTGAGGCAACCCCTATTAGTACGCCTGTGGCGCATGAAACTGCAATTGAAGCTAATGCAACGATTAAAGATTCTCCTGCGTTAGATAGTACTATTGTTGATAGTGTTCCTATTGTTGCGTAGTCTACAACTATGCCTGCAGCTATGGCTATGAGGCTTGCTATGGCAACGCATAGATATACAGCCAAAAACTTGGCTATTATAATCTCTCCTCTTTTTATTGGGCGTATGAGGAATAGTTCATAGACATGTCTGTTCTTTTCATTGATGATAAATACAGATAGCATTACTGCAGCTAAGGTTCCACCTATGCTTGATACTACCACAGCAGAGACAAGTGTGAAGGGTATATCCTGCTCGTTATATGCGAGGAAGCGGAATAGAATGGAAATTAGAGGTAAACCTATCCAAAGTGCAATCATGACTTTGGATTTATAAAATCCTTTTAGTTCATCTTTGAATAGTAAAGGTAAATTCATGCTCTTATCTCCTGAACATATTTGAAGTAAATTTCATCTAGCGAAGGCATAAGCAGGTTGATACTGCGAATTTGGATGCCTAATTTTACTATGTTTTTTACGAGATCATTAATGACTTGGTCTGCGTCTGCATTTTCTTCAAGGTCAAGTAAAATTCTGCCAGGCGAAGGTTGAACAACAGAGATGACCCCTTTAGATGTATTAAGCTGTTGCCATTTGTCTGTGGCATATGCTAGCATTAGTTCAATAGTTTTTTTGGTGGACGAGGTAGCTTTTAGTTCATTGAGCGTTCCAACCTGTCGGATTTTGCCATAGCTTAATATGCCTATTCGATCTGCTACATCCTGTACGTCGCTAAGGATGTGTGATGAAAAGAATATTGTGGTACCTTTCCTGCTCAGGTTTAGGACAATTTCTTTGAACTGGTGACGACTATACGGATCAAGTCCTCCAAGAGGTTCATCTAGCACTAATAATTTAGGATCATGTAGTAAAGCCTGAGCTAAACCGACTTTTTGAATCATGCCGCCTGAGAGTTGGGAAATTTTCTTGTGACGAACATCCGATAGTCCCAACATGTCTAACAGTTCAATTATGCGTTGATTGATATCTTGATCTGTCATCCCTGATAGTTTACCAAATGTAGTTAAAGCATGGTCGATGGTACGCCAGTCCTGAAAAGCCACACTTTGAGGCAAGTAACCTAGCCATTTATGGATTTCCTCTTTCTGAGTTGGCATTTGGTTGCCGTTAATGTATACTTTACCTTGAAAGTCTGTAAGCAAACCTACTAAAATTTTCATTGTAGTCGTTTTACCTGCTCCATTAGGGCCAATATAGCCAAATACTTCTCCTTCTTTAATTTCAAAAGACAAATCATCTAACGCGCGAAATGGTCCATATGTTTTAGTAACATTCTGAAAAACAACACAATTTTTATCTTCAACCGAACTATTTGCCATATTCAATTTCTCCACATTACAATTTCACTATGCTGTCTATTTCCAACAAGGTTTCGAGCAAAGTCACTAGTTTCAATCATGGCATACCACGTTGCATCTTGTAATGCGTAGTCTATGTGGATGAGCAGATATTTAAGTTAGATGAAATCGCTTTCACTTGATGATACCGCTCAGGAGCAATGTGTGCTCTAGTTAAACTGCACACATTTTAGATTCTAATTTTAACAAATAATTTATGTACTGTCTTCTGCAGGTCGTTTAAAACTGAAATATGTAACTCATAATGCCTATTTCTAGTGGATTTTGCCCAACCAAGTTTTTTATGAATTGTAATTATGGCTGCAATTACAATAGTTGTAATAAATATTAATGAAAAATTTCTTCCGTTGAAATTAATTTATGTAACATGATTTGAGTGGGTTTACTTGTTGGCAATGTTGATCGGTTTGGAGAATGGTTTAATTCAAATTCAGGTGTCTGGGCGGAAGTTGATGTTGATTTTGGCGCAATTTCCGCTATTGATGTAGGCGTTGGTGTGGGTTCTGGGGTTGTGACTCCTGCATATGATATAGACTTACAAGTGGGTAGCGATCGGTATTGTTTACGTAGCTAACATAAGGATTATCAATTATTCCATTGTTATCAATGTCGATATATGTATGCTTGCTCCAGTAGTTACCTACTTTACCATTATCCCAATGCCAAATGGGAAAATCTACCCAGTATCTTGCTGGCGATTGTGATTTGTATGGATAAGTTGTATTAACAAAATTGTTATTATAAATTATTTATGGTACCCCTATACCATCCCAAATGCTCCATTCGCTATTTACTATGTTATTTTCAATTATAAAATTTTGATCAAAATTACTATTGCCATAAATGCATATTCCATAACTATGACTAAATATGCCGTTATTTGAGATAAAAATTATTTACACCTGATAGGCGAACGCCTTCAGAGACGTTCGTAAAGGTGTTTTGTATAATTAAATTGTAGTTAGAATATATTTTAATTCCGTACGCGCATTTCACAATGATGTTATTTGTAATATCGCTATTGTATGTGCAGAGGATGCCATCGCCCCAATTGGTTATATGTATGTTTTTGACTGTGACATTAGTTGCTACTATATTTACTGCATCAGTTGTGTTTACGCCTTTAAGAGAATGGCCTTGCCATCTATGATGATGTTGTCCTTTCCAACACATATTGGTCGGGTGCTGTCTGCTTTGATGATGTAGGTATCATTGCTGCAGCTAATCAGATTAGTTCCTGCAATTGATTCATCTTGGTTAATGTAAATCATTGATGTTGCTGCATTTATTGGCGGGCTAATAGGCCATATGGATAGTACTGTAACTATTAACACAGATACAAGTGCAGCCTATTTTTCATTTTTCATCAATAATTATGTGTATGACCCCTTATTGAGTCTACCTTTAGAACATATTGTTCTTCATAAGAACATTAAAAAATCAAAATAATTGTATAAGGATAAAAAATTATAGATAATTATAAGAGCTAACTGATTGCAAAAAATTAACAGTGCGCAAGTAGTATACAAAGTATAACCTATTTGGCTTTTTTGTAAAGTATATGTAGTGCTCCTATAAGAGAAGTGCATATATTAAGTAAAATAGTTTTTAACGTAGGTTTTGGTTTTTTGAATGTAAGGTGTTAGAGTTATCATAAGTACAGTCGCTATAGTGGATAGCACAATTATATCACCAAATACCCAACCGAAAAATGCAGTGGGGAAGATTTCAGTAGGTATTATGCCAAAAATAGCTAGTGCACCTGCACCGAATATTCCTGAAACTATGCTTGCAATAAATACGCCAAAAAATAGCCAAGATGTCCAACTTTTCTTTTCCTCAAAAAAGCTTTCAAGTACTAATATCACAACTCCTGCAGCAAAGGTAGCTATGAAAATCTCTGTCCACATATAAATCATTGCTATCGCAGAAATAACTACATTTGCAACAAGAAGTAACATCAGCATATATGTAATTTTAGGGTTTTTTAGTTTAGTTTTCTTAATTTTTAATTTCCGGTATGCTACTAATGGTATAAACCCTTCGAAGAAGTCTGCAAGTGCCCAAACAAGCACAAACGATAAAGTGAAACCTGAGTAGAGTCCCATAAAAATGCAGCTAAGATAACCTGCTATGCATCCCCATACGCCAAACCAGAGTGCTAATGGAACATAAACTGCGGCTGCAATATAAAGACCAGAAACACCTGGTGCGGGTGCAACAGGGGCTACTACAACTGCCCAAATAGCCAAAACCGTGCACATAACAGTTGTAACTGCACAAATAGTTGGCTGGCGCCAAGAAAAGCCGTTAAACTGCAACATTTTAACTCAACAGCTCACAATGCATGTTGAAAATAAATAAAAAACTTGCTAACTCAAAATTCTATAAGCAACAATGTTTTGTGATAAAAGAACCAACTACTGATGAAAGCAAATTAGAACCTGATCAATAAATAAAGAATGTATGTTAACATATCTGGTAATCTTCTAGGTTAGGTAAAATCTCTATAATCTGAGTTAATAACTCGGTCAAATTTGGATTAAGCTCCAAATCTTCTTCGATGTTTAAAATGGAGGTAACATATTGCATATTCTATGAGATGTATTGCTTTTGTTATAATGATTGTTATCCTAAACTTTTCGAAGCTTCGAAGCAGCCCTTATGTGTGCTCTGTACGTTTGGATATGTTTATGTAAAATTTGATATTTTAATTATTATTGATTAACATGAACGGGCATTTTTATATGTATGTTTCTCAAATCCTTATTTTATGGCCATTTTAAAAAAATATTACGCTTTTCGAAAATCTGAAATTTACTGCTAACGTGTTTGATTAACAAAGAATAAAAAAGTGTGCCTGCAATTTTTGTTGATTACTTCTTTTTTGAATGTTTTGCAGGGAGGGCAACTTGTTTTCTAGCTTTCTTTTTTTGGTCTTTTTCTCTTTGGAGTTTTTTGTGTTGTTCTAGTCCTTCAGCTTTTTTTGCTCTCTTAGACAAAATATTACACCTAATCAGCCATTGAGGGTGAACATCCTCAAATACCTTCCTTCGCAAAAAATCACAATTACTTACTTGTAAACATAAAAAATATTATAGCCAATCACAAATGAAAAACACTAATAATTCGACTAAGTTTGGGTGGTAGCCCGGGAGAGATTCGAACTCTCGTCAACGGGTCCAAAGCCCGCTATGCTTGACCACTACACCACCGGGCTGCAGCTTTTACATTTGCAGTTGTGAGTTTTAAGGATTCCTTTTTTTCCTAATAAGGATTCTTGCATTACTTGGGGGTATTGATGGATTTTTTTAGTGACTTAAACAAGGTTTTTAAAGGCGTCTTGTATTATGGGTATGCATACCTGAGTCGTAGTTCTAAATCTCATTCTTAAAGCCGCAAAATTTATATACTTAAACTGTTCATTTGCTAAGAATGCGCAGGCCGAATATACACTTTTCGCAATCCCTTTAAGGGAGTGGTGATGCTGTGTCGGCTTGTGTAGGGTTGGTATGGAGTTAAAAACATGAGTCAAAACAAAGAAACACCCCAAAAGCATCAACGTGTAAGCGATAAGTGTCCAGAATGCGGCGGTGTAAATCTTGTTCATGATTATGACACAGGCGAAACCGTATGCGGGGACTGCGGTCTTGTCCTTTATGAGCAAATGTTAGATAAAGGCCCTGAATGGCGAGCCTTTACTCAGGAAGAAAAAGCCTCACGAAGCCGTGTAGGTGTTCCAACATCTTATAGCGTTCACGATAAAGGGTTATCTACAGCCATTAGTCAGGTTGACCGGGATGCATTTGGAAGAAAACTGCCACTTGCCACCAGGCTACAAATGTGGCGTCTAAGAAAATGGCAAATTAGAAGCCGAGTCCACTCCTCAATTGACCGTAACCTTGCTCAGGCCATGGCTGAACTTGATCGATTATCCGACAAGGTCTACATTCCTCCACCAATTAAAGAAAAAGCAGCCGTAATTTACCGTAAGGCACTCGATAAAGGGCTAGTTCGCGGAAGGTCTATTGCTGCCATCGCTGCAGCCGCTTTATATGCTGCATGCAGAGGAAGCGGAACTCCTAGAACGCTACGAGAAATTGCAGAAGCAAGCCTAGTTGATAAGAAAGACGTTGCTCGCTGCTATAGATTATTGCTACGCGAACTTGAAGTGCACATGCCAATTGCTGATCCACTAACTTACGTTTCCAAGATCGCTGAGAAAACAGGGATATCTGGCAAAACTCAGGGCGCAGCAATTAACATATTACGCGAGGCTCGACGAAAACGTGCAGCAGCAGGAAAAGATCCTATGGGTTTAGCCGCAGCAGCCCTCTATATAGCATGTCTTCAGAACAACGAAAAGAAAACCCAAAAAGATATAGCTGAAGCTGCAGGCGTAACTGAAGTTACCGTCCGTAACCGCTATAAGACCCTTAAAAAGCAACTCAATCTTGAGCTACCTGACTAACAATTTAGTCGGGTTTATTAGCTCAATAATTTCTCCATTTTATTATTTTAATTTTGATAAATAATATTGCCTTGCTGTTTTTTCAACTGTGGATAATTTAGAATTTGTTTTCTGTATCTGCACATGGATCATTTTGCTGATTTTGCATTTCTTTGTTATCTGGGTCTTCTTCTAGTTCCATAACTAGTATGCCTGAATAACCGCATTTAGGACAAATATATTTTCTTGGGGTTAGCCAATAATCTAAGCTACTGGATAACTTTATTTCTGGACTGGCACATCTTGGACAAAAAATTGCAGTAGGTTTTTTATGTTTTATCGTTTTAATGACGTCGCGAAAGTTCCCTAGACGTTTCATCTATATTTTTTTGCCTTCCTTTTTATGTAATAATGGTGTGGGTTATTGACGTTCGATGTTTTCAGCTGGATAGCCTATTTTGATGAGAAAATCACGCACACGATCGCGGTGGTCACCTTGAAGCATTATCTGACCTGCTTTATGTGTTCCTCCGCAAGCGCAATAAGCTTTCAGTTTATGCGCAATATCATCTAAGTCAGTAGTTTTTTCATCCATTCCATCAATAACGGTAGTCGGTCGTCCGAATTTTCTTGTTTCAAGCCTTACACGAATGCGTTGCTGCTCTTTTTCAATTTCACCACAAACGCATAAGTCTTTAGGAAGTCCACATGTTGTACAAACTTCAACCATTTAATCTCATTAAAAAGCATGGTATCGGGGCTATATAAGAGTTTCAAGCAAGTTTTGATCTAATTTAGCGAAAAATTTGCTAATTAGAGTAGACTTTAATGGTTTAAGCTAGTTTTTCTACTTTTTATATAATTATCAAGTCATTTTATCGTTACTTTTACATCTAATTTCTGTGCAAACATTACTTTTACTATTCTTTGTTTGTTACTTCTTGCTGATTGAGTATTGCTATCACATTTTATAAACTGTCCTTAAATGTCCTTTGTGGTAAAGCTAATTTCTTTATGGGTTTATCTCTTACTGTTCATGGCTACCTCTGTACCCTTATAAATGCTATTTTGTTCTGTGGATGGAACAAACTGTTCTTTAACGAGAGCTAAATAGTTGAAACTTCTAGATGTTAATCATGCCTTACGGTAGCAAATATGCTGTATTTGGTTACGTATGCGTTTTGTTAGCTATCTTGTTAACTTGCATAAATTTGACAGAAGCAGCTACAATAGACCGTTCTTCTATCTCCGAGTTGCCGCCAACTTCTGAACCTCCGCCAGGATCTTCACCTCTACCTCCACCCAGTCGTTTTCCAACAGAACTTATAATCGCGGCAATAGCTGGCATGGCTGGAATATCAATAATTGTAATTACTTCCAATGTGTTAAAGAAAAAACTTGAATAGCGCCAAAAATGCGGCTTTTCATACAGTGGTTGTATGTAGAAAGAATTAAATTTTTGCCGCATTACCTGTAAGGTATGAAGCCTTTTGTGGGGTTCCAAACGGAAGAAAATATGGCGCTATTTACTGACCTTTATGAGTTGACTATGTGCGCTAGTTATTTTGATAACAAAAAATTCGAACCTGCCACATTCGACCTTTTTATTAGGCGTTTGCCGCCCAATCGTACATATTTTTTATTTGTCGGCTTAGAGCAAGTACTAAGTTACTTAGAACAAGTTAGGTTTAATGATGAACATATAAATTATCTGCGTACTCAAGGATTCAAAGAAGATTTTCTTGAATACTTACGCACATTCAAATTTACTGGTGAAGTTTACGCTATCGCTGAAGGCAGCGTAGTTTTTCCATTTGAACCTTTAATTCGCATAACTGCACCGATAATCGAAGCACAACTAGTCGAAACATTTCTGCTTAATACTATAAATTTACAGACAATGATAGCTAGCAAAGCTTCTAGAGTAGTACATGCAGCCCAAGGGCGTGCAGTTGTCGAATTTGGATTACGACGTGAACATGGTATAGATGCAGGAATGAAAGTAGCTAGAAGTAGCTATATCGCTGGATGCGTTGGTACATCAAACGTACTCTCAGGCATGATCTATGGTATTCCCATATTTGGCACAATGGCCCATTCCTATGTTATGTCTTATGATAAAGAAATCACTGCATTTCGCTCCTTTGCAAAGACTTTTCCTAAAAAATCAACTCTACTTATCGATACCTATAATGACTTTAAAGGTGCTGAAAAAGCTGCCACAGTTGCCAAAGAAATGGAAAAATCTGGTCAAAGACTTTCAGGTGTACGTCTAGATAGCGGTGATCTTATCGAAAACAGCAAGAAAATCCGTAAAATGCTAGATGGAAAAGGTCTGCATTACGTTACTATATTTGCTAGCGGTGATCTTGATGAGTACAAAATAGCTGATTTACTTAGCAAACAAGCTCCGATCGATGGTTTTGGTGTTGGAACCAAAATGGGTACATCCACCGACTATCCTTACATTGATGTCATCTACAAATTATGTGAAGTTGCAGATAAACAAGGTGCGTTCTCTCCAATTATGAAGCTAAGCGAAGGAAAGATTACTCTGCCAGGTAGGAAGCAAGTTTTTCGCTTTGAAGATGAAAACGGATACTTTGTAAAAGATGTAATTGCTTTATCAGATGAGCAAAGTGAAGGTACACCACTGTTATTTAAGGTAATGGAGCATGGTAAGATTGTCGGTAGTTTACCTTCTTTAGCTGAGCTAAAATCAACTGCTTCGGAAAATCTCATAAAGTTGCCTGAAAAATACAAACGATTCATAAACGCAGATAAATATCCAGTAGAACTAAGTCAACCTTTGAGTAGTCTATTTGAGCAGTTAAAACATAAAATTACTCAAAACGAAATTTTGGACTTAGAATTTAAATAGCTATCGTTGTTTTGTTTATTTATTTCCTTTAGGAGTTTACGCAGTTAGGTTGTGTTGGTTGCAGGAATGTGTATATTTATGTGTTGAGTAAAGGTGTTTTTTGCTGTTTATCAGTTAATTTTTAGCTCAATCATAATTAGGCTATATATCAACTGCGCAACTCCTATCTTTGTTGATTTTCCATTTTAGTGAGTTACTGTAAATGTCTATAGATATGGCAAACACTTAAATGCTTTTTAGAAAACCTGTTATTGCATTCGGAAGAGCGATATTATGCAAAACTGTCCAGCTATAGGCGCTGTCGGTCGGACTAAGTTTGGAGAATATTATGGCAAAGAGCCTGAGAAGCTTATTGAAGAAGCTTGGCTTGCTGCTTCTAGAGAATGTGGTTTAGAACGAAAAGACCTAGAAGCTTGTTATCTTTCTGATTATTTTCTTCCAATTACCAATAAGCTAGGGTTAGAGGAAGGTTTTCTCTCTGAACTTACCGAACTCCATATACCTATGGAGGTTACCCGTTCAGTTAGTGCAGCATTAAAAATTGCCTGCTATGCTATCCGTGCAGGTGTCTACAATACTGTTCTAGTTGGAGGCATCGAAAAGATGACTGACCGCTGGGACAAAATACGTGACGATCTTATGCTTCTAGAAGATCCCTGGAGCTATTATTCAGGATGTACTCCTGAATCTAATCACGAATTAATGCTTAGAGCATATATCAAAAAATATGGTATCCAAGGTGACGATCTAGAAAAGTTCAATATCGCTTTAGCCCAAGTCGCAGTTAAAAATCATGCACATGCAGCTAAGAACGAATACGCCCAGTTTCAAAGAAAAATAACTATAGATACTGTTTTAAGTTCAAGAAAAGCTGCCCGTAAATCGTTAGGGTTATTTGATTTTGCTCCAATTTCTGACGGTGCAACTGCATTAATTGTCACTAGCAAAGAACAAGCAAAAAAGATAACCGATAAACCCGTCTACGTGTTGGGTGCATCTTCAGCCACAGATTACTTGAACTACCCCGCAAGAGACGATCTTACCCACTTTACAGCTACAAAGCTTGCAATGCAAAGTGCCGTTAAACGATCAGGAGTAAACCCAAATGAGATTCAAGTTGTAGAATTATATGATCAGTCAACGTTAACAGAACTAGTTTCACTTGAAGACATGGGTTTCTGTTCAGAAGGCACCGCTTGGAAGTCAATTTACCAAAGTTGCCAAGATTATAAAGGCTACTACGAAATTAATGGTAGGAAACTTTTCACAAACCTCAATGGCGGACTAAAAGCTGACGGTAACCCTCTTGGTGCCACAGGCGGTGCACAGTTGTTTGAAATTTTCAAACAGCTACGTGAAGAAGCAGGTGCAAGACAAGCAGAGGTAGATACCTCAAAGTTCGGGTGTTCATTAGAGCTTGAAGGTTTTGGAACTAAAGGACACGTATGCATTCTAGGGAGGAATCATGTTTGAGCAGTGAACCAATAGAGCGTCGAGTATCCTATTTAGGTGACCGATTAAAAGCAAGCCGTTGTCAAATCTGCGGCAAAGAATATTTTGAAGTCCGCGACTATTGCAGTGACTGCGGTCGGAAAAGTTACGAAAAAATGGCTCCGGCAGACCTTTTTTACGATAAAGGAAAACTTGAACTCTGCACGTTAGTTACCGAGCCTACAAATAAATTCACCAAGTTAGGTAGCTTTGTTTACGGAATAATTTCTTTCCATGACGGAAAAATCCGCGTACCTGGAAGACTTACTGACCAAATTTTGAAAGATGATGAAACTGTCGATTTTTCTGCTCTTGAAGGTAAAGAAGTAATTCCTAGATTTAGACGACGTTACTCAGTAGGCAGAAGCGATGTAATTCCAACAATTTCTCTAGCTTTTACGCTTGCAGATGAGTATTATCCATACCAAGAATACGTTATATCTAAACCAAGCAAAGAATACGAATTACCTGGCATAGTTGGGTATGGAATTTATTCTTCACGTTTCAGAATCAAAGAAGGCAATATGGAACGAGCTATACCCTTCTATGATGAAGACTCAGTAACTGCTGCTGTGGAAGCTGGAAAGAACGCCCTAATTCAATCAGGTGTAGATAGTGCCCATGTTGGCAAAGTCTATGTAGGTTCTGAATCAAATCCTTACGCAGTCAAGCCGATCGCTGCTAAAGTCGCCCAGGTTCTACAACTCGGCGAGCAAGATGATGATGTTCAAAGCGTAGATGCAGTAGATACTGAATTCGCCTGCAAAGCAGCTACTAGCATGTTCAAAGATGCAGCTGCACTTGTAAACTATCCACGTTCAGGTATACAATATACAATGGTTATTGGTGCTGATAACTCTCAGGCAGCACCTCGAGGTTGCCCTGGTGGCGAGTTAGATCACTTCGTAGGCTACGGTGGGGCTGCCTTCATTTTTGGAAAACAAGATGTAATAGCTGAAGTTGAAGGATGGTACTCCTGCACATCTGATACACCCGATTTTTGGCGTCGTGATGGCGAACCTTATCCTATGCACGGTGGTAGATTCACTGGTGACCCTGCATACTTTAAGCACGTCAAAAAGGCAGTCACTAAACTCATGGCTAAACTCAATTTAAAAACAGAAGACGTAGATTACTTTGTACCACACCAACCTAATCCAGCTTTCCCAGTTAAAGTAGCTAAAGACCTTGGTTTCAAAGATGAACAATATCTGTGTTCGCTTCAGGTCAAAAAGTTCGGCAACACCTACTCGGGTTGTTCACCTGTCGGATTAGCTTCAGTACTGGACATAGCTAAACCTGAACAGCGAATAATTGTTGCTAGCTACGGATCAGGTGCCGGTAGTGATGCTTATTTGTTGCGTACAACAAACCAGCTTCCTGATAAACGTAAACGCCAAAAACTCACTGTCAAACATCAAGCAGAGAACCCATTTGCACAATATGTGGACTATACAACATACAGAAGGTTAAAACAGGGTATATAGTTGTCTTTTCTATAATTATGGAAAACACTTATACGTGCAAGCGCAGATTTGGTTAGCGGAGTTTAAGCAGTTGTTTGCCACTGATATCCTCAAGGTACTTTATGCCCCACAAAAGGCCTTCAAGAAGATTGTAGAAAACCCCAAATATTGGGGTGCAATAGCGATATTTGTTATTTTTATCGCTATGCAAACAGGATTTATTTACGCACAGTCAGAAAAAATCCATTATGAACAGACTTTTCCTTATGCTTCTACTGGATCTCTAAATGCCTGGACTAATAGTTCTGAGTTATGGCAAGTTAGTCCGTCAAGTGCTTCAATTTCAAATAATTATATTGATACACTTAACAACACGTTTTATGGCAACAGTAGTTTGCAGTTCGCAGCCTCTGATACTGACAGCATTTCAATGACTTTGTCCAACTTTGATTCTGTACGGGTTGCTCCTGATCGATACCAGAATCTTTCGATGCGTATAAAAATTGTAGAACCTTCTGTTATGCCTAGCAATGTTAAATTGACTTTGTATTCTCTAAGTGAATCTAGTTATTTCCAGTACGATCTGACATCCGAATTCTCTGATGCAACAGCAAATACCTGGAATAATCTAACTATACCCGTTGGATCAGATTCAGCTAACTGGCAAACAACTGGGGCTGCAACATGGGAAAACATTACCTCATTAAGACTCGACTTCACTTTCCCTTCAAGCTCTGATGTGACAATCCGCATACAAGGTTTATTCTTCCGAGGTTTCTATCAGACCTTCACGCAAATTAGTAGCACCCTATTTATAGTCACTATATTGCAGCAAATAATTTTCCAGTTCATATTCATGTGGCTCTTATTTACTGGTCTGATGTACATAATTATCAAAGGCCTAAAAGGCAATGTTGTCTGGAAACCTTTGTTTATTGCAGTAGGTTTCGCATTAGTAGTCTTGATAATCCAGTCACTGCTTAGTCTTGCTGCCACAGCAACTCTGCCAACGGTATATTCTCCTATTGAATATCAAACTGCCCTTGCAGGTGAAGCTCAAATAGTTAATGACTACCTCGTAGCACAAACTGCAACATACACAACAATATCTGCTATTATTACATTAGCAACTTATGCTTGGCTATCTATCTTGGGTGCCTTTATAATTCGAGCTTTGGTCCCTGAATTTAACTGGAGCAAGAGTATCTTAACATCTGCCGCCGCAATAATAGTTACAATAGTTCTAATGGGATTATTAGGCGTCTAAATCGAATTGCTCTATAACCTGCAAGCAAGCCTGCTAAAGCAGGCTACCCAATTTTCGGGTACCAATTTTTTCTTTTGATTTCATACTAAGCAAGATTTATATGGTTGGGGTGCTTTTCTGCAAGTAAAACTGAACTTTCACATAAGTTCTTAGGGATAAATCATAGGAGTGTTTAACAGTTGGATATTAAAGATTTGCAAGATGGAATGAAACGTGTCGAAGTAGAAGCCCAAGTTGTTGATAAAAGCCCCACTCGACAGGTTCAATCAAAATTTAGAGACGAAGTTTATAATGTCGCAGATGTCATTGTTCAGGATGATACCGGCACCATAAAGTTGACGCTTTGGAATGAGCAAATTGACACGGTTAACGTAGGAGACCGAATTAAAATTGAAAATGGCTATGTTACCAGCTTCAAAAGCGAAGTTCAACTTAACGTAGGCAAATACGGTAAACTAACCGTACTCTAAACCGCATAATGCGGTTCTCTACTTCTTTTATCAGTGTGTTACGGCAGATATTTATTGTGCCAGTTCACAGTTAGCGCTGCAAAAATTTATGAAAAATACGTGGCAGAAAAAGATAAGACAAAGTTGCCTTTCTAACATTAGTCTATTTACAGATACGTTAATATTAGCTTGTTTTTAGTTCTTTTATAAAATCATTTAGGTTGATGGCGCTGTTGTCATCAGCATTGGCAAGTTTCTGTTTTGCAGGTGGGTTTGTCAGGTAAAAAGGTACCCTTTTACTATATCGGTCTTGGAATGTGGGTTCTAGCTCATTTTGATAGAATATGCCTACTGGAATTCTGTCTCCCCATTCCTGAGCTTTTTGTAATGCAGCAACTCTCTTTTGAAAATCTTCAGACAAATCTTTCACGACCGGGTCAAAGCCTTCAGCATCAAGTTTGTAGAGGCGACTTTGAGCTTTTCCACTGGCATCTTTTCGGTCTTCACCTGCATACCATTCTTTAGTATTTATATCATTATAGACAGGGCATGGCTGTAGACACTCTATAAAAGCTAATCCTTTATGTTCTATTCCTTGCTTTATAATGTTCTTAAGATGTAATACATCAAAAGCATAGGACCGAGCGATAAACGTGTAGCCTGAAATAAGTGCTAGACCAATCGGGTTTGTTGCCTCATTGATGTTAGGTTTTGGTAACCCTTTGGTTTGTAAACCAAGACGAAGTGTTGGGGAAGCTTGACCTTTAGTTAAGCCATAGACGCCGTTGTTATGCAATATATAAGTCATATCAATATTTCTTCTTCCAGTGTTAACAAAGTGGCCTGCACCTATACCTAGTCCGTCGCCATCTCCTCCAACAACTAGTACTTCAAGGTTTGGGTTAGCAGTTTTTATGCCCATAGCAAACGGCAATGCCCTCCCGTGTAGCGTGTGTACGCCGTTGGTTTTTACATTATGGGGCATTTTACCAGCGTTACCTATACCTGAAACTATAACTACTTGATGTGGCTTAAGGTTTAACTCTGCAAGTGCCATATGGATTCCATTCATTATGCCGAAGTCGCCACAACCTGGGCACCAGTCTGCAAATACGTCTGTCTTAAAATCAGATGGTTTAAGATCCATGCATTAACACCTGCCTTTCGGCTGCTTTACCAGTTATTATAGCCTTAACGGCTTCATATACTTCATCTGTCATCATGGGTCTTCCTGTATATTTTAGAATATAAAAGTTAGGTGATATGCCAGTTTGTTCGGCTATAACTCCACTAAGCTGTGCGGTGAAGTTTGACTCTACAGCAATTATGCGCTTTTTACCCTTAATCAATTCTTTTATATGAGTGGCTGGTAATGGGTGGATTAAGCGAACTTGCAAAAACCCTGCGTTTATACCTTCGTTTTTTAAAATATCTAATGCTTCGATGATTGCACCTTTTGGTGAACCCCAACTAATTATGATATTTTCTGAGTTTCTATCACCAAAGAAACTGACTTTAAAGTCTAACGGGATCTCTTTATCGGCCAAATATAGTTTACTCATACGTTTCTCCATCATCTTACGCCTATTTTGTGGCTCTTCGCTTATGTGCCCAAACTCATTATGCTCATCACCAGTATACCAATGTACACCGCCTTTAGTGCCTAGAACCGCTCTTGGTGATATGCCTGTCTCAGTGAACTGAAACCGTTTGTACTGTTGGTCTTCGAGGTCTTTTTCGGTAACTATTTGACCCCGATCAATTTTGATTTTATTATATTCAAAAACTGGGTATGTCTGATTACAGTTCGCTAATGCTTTGTCGACTAGGTGAATTGCTGGCATTTGGTATTTTTCTGCGAGGTTAAAGATTTCGGCAGCGTCATAGAAGCATTCTTTGATATCGCCTGAAGCTAAGATAATTCTGGGAAATTCCCCATGTGCCGCGTGCATAGCGAATCTTAAATCTGCTTGGCTATCACGTGTTGGAAGCCCAGTTGATGGACCACCTCGTTGGTAGAACGTAATTACAACTGGTACTTCATTATTTCCTGCCCAGCCTAAGCCTTCGGCCATAAGTGAGAAACCTGGCCCCGAAGTACTTGTTGCTGCCCTAGCACCTGTGAGTGCTGCTCCTGATGCAGCATTTATAGCTGCAATTTCGTCTTCTGCCTGAATTACTAATATTGCTTCATCACCATTGGTGGTTGAGAGAATTTCATGAGCTTCCAAATACTCTGATTCATCAGCTGCAGGTGTAATAGGATAATAAGTTTGCACTCTACATCCTCCTGCGACTTTACCCATGGCAACTGATTGATTTCCTGTTAAAAATATACGTTCTTCATCAGTGTCAATTTTTTCCAGTTTATGCTTAAAGTTATTTTGGAATGTCTGCTCGGAGTAGTTGTAAGCATGATTAAGTGCAATAACATTCATTTCAGCGATTTTTTGCTTCTCAGCAAAGGCCGATCTAACTGCCATTTCCACAAGTTGCCGATCAAATTTGAGCAACTCAAGTGAAACACCTATGGTTAATACATTAATCATGCGTGTCATTTTACTTAACTGAGTGATTCCGATTTTTGGTCCAATATCTGTAAGTAGCTGCTCATAGGGTACAGCAAAGACGTGTATGCCTCTCTTTTTTGCATATTCTATCCAATCATTAAGTGTTTCACCGATGCCATGTTCATTGATAAATTTTTGAATTTCAGCTTTATATTCCTGTGGAAAGGTTGGTATATTCATGACTTTAGTGCCTAATTGCTTTGAGTCTACAATGATGCCGCCGCCGGGTACTACTTCATTCATGTGCCGCACCACTGTTTCTGCATCGAATGCTGCTAGCAGCTCAACAGCGTTCACATTTGATAGGGTTTCCTGCTTGGATATACGTAGATGGAAATAGCTATGCAAGCCTTTGATATTTGAGTGATATTCTCTTCTACCAAAAACATAAAGACCACCGTAGCCACATGCACGACCAAATATTATGGCTGCTGTATCTACGCCGCTTCCTTGAGGCCCGCCTGCCATCCAGTTCATACTCTCAACTACCATGTTATACACCAACTAACTAAAGATAGAATGGCGAAGTATCATTAGATGTCTATTATTATCCGCCGCCAGTTGCTCTGCCATAGCCTATACAGCATATACAGCCAGAAGTTTCACCGCAGTATGGGCATACACATATGCAATCATCAATAGGTTGACCGCAATTTTCACAAAGAGGAATTTTCTCCCCTTCAATCATACAATTCGCCTTCTGCACTATTTAACTAGATGCGTTACGAATTAAGTTTTCGGAAAACTAAGTCTTCCTTACTACCTTATATTTAGTGTTTGCTTTTTCTATATAGTTCTATATTTTCTATTTTGGTAAAATCTTTAAGTGATTTTTATCTATTTAACTTCAAAGAAGGTTTGGGAATGAAGAAAACTCCATTATTTGAATTTGAAGTTCCCATAGTTCATCGTCGTCGTTCAATAAATTGGGATGAACCAGTTAAAGCTACACGATAAATCTTAACTGTAAAGTTAACTGGTGAATTCTAATTAAAAATAAGCATTAACGCTCTAAGTCGTAAATGCATTTAAATTATTTTAGTTAATTTGTTTGTTCTGTTTGTATTTTTTCTTTGAATAACTATAATGCAAACTGTTGTAGCGGCTAAAGTAAGCATAATCGTCCAAGTCGTTAACTCTGGTATAATTGTATCTGAAAGAACAAAGACTATGTCACCTAATAGTGGTTTACCATATTCTGAAACAATATCAAACGTTGCAATTGTTGTGCCTTCATTGGTTGTGCTGTTATATTCTACGCTTGTCCATTTGCCTGTAAAACCGGTAGTGAATACTTGTAAACTTGGCAAGTCCCCTTCTAATTTTATGTTAAAATTTGCTACAGAGTTTATGCTTGTTGGAGATAAGTACGGAAGAATGTTTAGATCATAAAGAAACGTATATGTGCCGTTTATTGTTTCCACAGGGTGTTCATAATAGATTTCTAGTAGAAAATCTTTTGAACTTGGATTTGCTACGCAATGAATCATTTGCCAGTTTCCAATGTCAGTATAATGTAAAGCAGTTGAATCAATTTTACTATAGTCGCTAAAGCTTAGTTCTTCGCCATCAAGTTTTATCTGTATGTTAGTTGTGTTTGGTGGAATTGGATAAAATAGTGATTGTTCTTGGATCTCTGAAGTTAAATGCATAGGGTACGTTCCATGAATTTTTGCCCAAATGGTACCGTTTATGTTTGTTATAGTGTAGTTTAGAATTTCATAAGGCATTGCAAGTTGCATGCTATGTGTTTGTGATTGAATAGGTACTCCTATCCCGTTGTTATAAGGTGTCATGTGTGGGATTAGATCTTTTTCTTCTGAGTATTTGTCAATAAGAAACGGTACATCACTTGCGCCGTTCTGATCGATATCTACTCCTGTAAAACAACTCCAGTAGTTCCCTTCGTTGTCATCATTCCATTGGTTATTGAGATTCTTGTTTATTGAACCTGTCCAGTTACCTACAAAATTATTGCGAACTATTTTGTTGCCAGTCGAATCTGCCCATATATAAAAGAAGCACATGTTATCTATGATGTTGTTTTGTGTTACAGTGCAGTTAGTTGTATCTTCAAAGTATAATGCGGCATACTGATTGTTGATTAACGTGTTTTGTGTAATGGTGCATTCAGATGCATTAATTAATTTTAGCGCATTAAAATTTTCTTTCAGATTAGAGTTGGATATTTCTGATTTTGATGTATAAGCTAATAGAACGCCGTCCCAGTTGGGTGTTGAGATCCAGCTGTGAATAGTGATATCTTTACAGTTAACTGCAGCTATCCATCCTGCATTATTTGGTACTTGGAAATTTGTTTCATTAACCAAGAAATAGACGGGTTTTCCATTAACAGTATTTGACGTATCTATATTGTGCATATATGTTTGCATATTTCCGCCTAAGAGTTTGAATCCGAACTGGTTGTCTCTAAGGTTATTATCTGTAAAAGTTAGATTCGTGCTATACCAAATATTTACACCCAATCCTTTACGTTCAATTGTATTACCCACCAAACTACAGCTATCGCTGTTATCAATACTAATGCCTTCTGTGTATACTCCTGAGGTTGCAGTAGAATTGCCAAGTGTTACATCCGAAAGTATATTATTGCTAACGGTAGCGTTTTTACACCAAGTTACCGTTATTCCACTAGCTACATTGTCTATTATGCTAGTATTATTGCTGAATTCTACTGAAATGAGCTTGCTGGCATTATTCCCACTTATGTGATTATTGTTAGATTGAATAAGTTTTATTCCACAGTTTACAAGAGTATTATTTTTGATAATGCTACTATTAGCGTTTTCCAAGTAAATGCCATAGCTAAAGTACATAATATTTAGGTTTTGAACAGTCACGTCAGTCACATTTTGCAATAGTAAAGCAGTTCCTCTATATCCATACATTTTATGTCCATTACCTTCAATTGTGATCCCGCTTTTTTGCACCGCTATACCGTTGTAAATGTCACTTGTCAAAACGTATCGGTTGCCTTCATATCGTATGGGTGCACTTTTAGGTGTAACGGTGCCATTATCCCAAATCTGGATTGTTGAGTAATGCCACACGTAAGGTGTATACGCTGAAGTATAACTATTTGAATTTAACATCCCAGCGGCTGCTGAGAACAAAACCAGGAAGATCGCAACCAAAGATACTCCTTGTTTAATATCCAAAGTCATCGCTTAAGACTTTGACACACACAGTCTTATCGTTTGTGGAAAAATATAAAAAAGATTCTTAAACTTGGCTTGAACAAGCTTTAAAAGTTATATCTACTTGCTATAAAACAGAATTCTACATCTTTTTAGGCCGGTTCAAATTATGATCGAATCTAGTACAAACAATCGTGAAATTGCCGTTATCGGTGGTGGCTGTTTTTGGTGCACTGAAGCCGTTTTCCAGCATATTAGCGGAGTCGAAAAAGTAGAACCTGGCTATTCAGGCGGTACAGTATCTGATCCAAATTATGAACAGGTTTCAACCGGTACAACAGGTCACGCAGAAGTTGCTAGAATCACTTTTAACCCTAAAGAAATTAGTTACAGAGAAATTTTAGAAATATTCTTTGGCACACATGACCCAACACAGTTGGACAGACAAGGTGCAGACATTGGCACCCAGTACCGCTCAATAATATTTTACCTTAACGAAACTCAGAAAACAACTGCTGAACAATTAATACAAGAACTAGCTCGAGAGAAGGTCTATAAAAAACCTATCGTGACCCAGATAGTCCCGTTAAAAAAATTTTACCCAGCAGAATCATACCATAAAGACTACTATAAAATGCATCCAACAGCTCAATACTGTCAGATCGTTATTGCACCCAAAATTGCCAAACTACAAAAAACCTACATAACAAAACTCAAAATACCCTAATGCTCTCTCCTTTTTATGTGGTAATTTTTTTGTTTCGTATCAACTTTTTAAATTGGCTTTACAAGCTTATATCAAAGAAAAAATTAAAACAAATTAGCTATACTTCTTCAAAAATATAGTAACTGTTAGTTTACTAATATAACATAATTTAGTTTCTTTTCAAAGCTAAGCAGTTAACTATCTATTACTTCTGCTTAATCCAAGTAAGCTGTTTATAAAATAAAACGATCTTGAAGGTTACAAATAGTCCGGTCTGCAAAATCAATTATTTGTTATTGTTCACTTGATTCTTTTTTACCTGATTCTTTGATAACTTTTTTGATAAATTCTTTTATAACCTCAAAGTTTCCATAGATAAGCACTTGCCCATCTTCTTCTAAGTCGAAAGAAAGATTTAATTCAGCCGCAAATGTTTCAAGCTTATCTATTGATAGGTTGGGCAAAGGCTTAACGCGGACCCATTTTTGGTTTCTAGGTCGATTTGAAGTAAATTGTACCTTAGTTTTTGTTACTTCATTATTGCTGATTAAATGACTGGCTTTTTCTATTCGTTTTAGCCAAGTTTCAACTGTTTCAACTGGAAACATTTTTTGCGCTTCTGAAATCAAATAGGCTTCAATATTTCCAAGATATGCTAAGATTTTTGGACTTGCTTCAATACAGCTTATCTTGTTTTCTTCCATAATATTGATTAGACTTTTTGCTGCTCTCAAGTCATCTATAATATTTTGCGGAATAGCCATGCCTTTTTTGCGAAATTCTATTGTAATTTCTTCAAGAATTTTCCATGTAGCTAAGACCGCCATATAATGTACCTATCTTCATAGCTGCTGTTTACTTAATAAATAATTCCGCTTGATACATACAGTAAAAACTGTCTTCCAAAACAAATTTCTGTTTGGTTGTATCATTTTCTATATGAGTTTTTGCGAGGTTAATTTATGGAGTTATTTACAGTTAAATCTGAAGGCTTGGCGCATTATAGCTATTTTTTATCAGACGGCAAAGATGCTGTAGTTATTGACCCACGTAGAGATTGCAAAGTTTATATGCATTTAGCAAAAAAGTACTGTGTTAAAATACGTTACATTTTAGAGACCCATAAACATGAAGATTTTATAGTAGGTTCACGTGAACTAGGCGAATTATCAAACGCACAAATCGGACATAGCAAACAATCGGACATCAAGTATGGAGACCTCAATCTAGAAGATGGTGAAACCCTCAATGTGGGTAAACTTCAAATTAATGTGCTCTATACACCTGGACATACTAACGAGTCAGTTTGTTATGCTGTAAGTAATACTGAAAAAAGTTCAGCTCCATTTATGGTTTTTACCGGTGATACTTTATTTATCGGCTCAGCTGGTAGAACAGATTTACAGGGTAAAGAAAACATCCCCATACAAGCAGAGAACTTGTATACAAGTTTACATGAAAAACTTTTACCCATAGGTGACGATGTAGTTATCTACCCTGCACATGGTTCTGGTAGTGTATGCGGCAGCCAAATTAGCAACCAAAAAACTAGTACCATTGGATATGAGAAAAAAAATAACCCATATTTGCAACTTGATAAAGAACATTTCGTACAACGTGCAACTACACAAAATTTGTTAATCCCTCCATATTTCAAACGTATGCATGAATACAACACTACTGGCGCTCCATTGCTGCGTGGGTTGCCAACATTTAAATCGCTAAACGTTGCTGAGTTCGAAGATGTATCACATGAGATTGATTCAATAATTGTAGATACACGTTTTCCTAATGCATTTGCAGGTGGCCATATTCCTAACTCTTTACACATAGGTCTTGGTGGTACAGCAGTATACCCTGGCTGGGTTCTAGACCATACTCTACGTATACTTTTGGTTACTGAACGCAAAGCCGACATAAATCGCGTACAGAAACATTTCTGGAGAATCGGTTATGACAATCTTTATGGTTTTCTTTGCGGTGGTATAGGTAGTTGGCAGGAGCAAGGAAGGCCTCTTAGCCGTCTTAGAACATTATCAGTTACTGCTCTTAAAGAGCGGTTAGAAAGATACGCCGTATTAGATGTTCGTGAACCACGTGAATGGAAACAAGATGGTTACATAGAAGGTGCAGAACATGTATTCTTCGGCCATCTAGATACACAGGCTGAAAATATAGAACGTAATAGGCGTATAGCTGTTATATGCTCTACTGGAAAACGTGCAACCATTGGAGCAAGTATACTAAAGCGGCACGGATTTCTTCATGTCAGCACTGTGCTTGGTAGTATGATAGCTTGGAAAAATCGTGGGTATCCCTTAAAGAAAGATTAATCTACTTTGGTTATTGTGCGGCTGCTTTATCGATTGCTTCAAAGAAATCGTTAAGAATCCGATGAGTTATGCCCCAAATTACAACATTTTCAAAAACGAAAGCGGGAACTTTGTCAATGCGCACTTGGGCTGTAGCTTTGCTTTGAGCAAGCTTTTCAGTTGAAACCCACATAAATGAATCAAGTTCCCTGTTACTTAGTTTGATCTCCTGAGGGTTAGTAGATAATAAAATCACAAAAGGTAAAATATGAAAACTAGCTACAGGTGTAGAGTGCACTAATGAAGTTACGCCCAAAAACTGGGCATTCTCTATGTGCAGCCCTGTTTCTTCAAAAGTTTCACGTATAATTGTTTCCTTTAAATTCGCATCACAAGCATCACGTTTTCCGCCTGGGAGTGCCATATGCCCTGACCAGGGATCTTTTGGATTATGTACCCTTTTAACTAGAAGTATTTGGAAGTCATCTATCGATGCCTTAAGAATCAACGCTACAGCAGCATTTGCATCTTGTTCCTCTGTAACGGGTTTTAGAACCAAAGGCAGCTTAGCTATGGTTTGAGCATTAACCAACCTTTTTCTCACCAGAACAGGCTTCGCTATTTACCTATTCATTTTGATTTTTCTTTATTGCTTTAGCTATCCTATTATTACTTGTAGTATTTTTTGGTGTGAGAAGTTCTTCGATAAGTTTGTATTGGCGTTGGTAGATGTGGCAATTTTTAGAGTGGAAGATTAGTTTGCCTGTCTCGATATTGAGTTTGCTACGGCTATTAATTTCTGCTACGAAAGCCTCGTTAAACATTTGTAATCCTGCAATGTTTGCAGGTAATCCTGCATAGGCGTCCCAGCTACGAAAGTAACATGTCAGGTTCATTTTGCCTTCTAAAATTTCAGTGTCAATTATGCTTAAGCATGGTGGTTCATGACGTTCTTTGCCACCTTTGCTGTCTTTGCGAGTTTTATAAATATCTTCAGGCAATCGAATAACCATAGCTACTTGCCTATCTTGCGGCTCATCAAGGTACCGTTTAATTGCTTCTTCAACTTGATTTACAGGCTCGCGTAATCTGCTACCATACGTGTATGTTTCGCCTTCCTGTTTTTCTCCACACCATAGATATTCTAACGCATAACCCTGTACATATTTTATATCACATGGCGCTTTGTCACTAACTAACGGTCGGTTTTCAGGGTGATTAATTTCAATAGTTAAATTAAGCTTCTTAGTTTCAGTTGTTTCAGAGCCGTAGTTTACTTTAAATATGTCTCCTTCGTTCCAAATTTGACTCAACGTTTGAAACCAAGCTTCAGGACAATCAAACGCAGTAATCTTGACGTGCTTCATAGTTTTCCCTCAGTAAACCCCACAACTAACTTGCAGAGCTAACTCTGTCCACTCCCTAAATATAAATTTACGTTAAAAACAGTTAAAATAAAATTGCTAACTGGAACCAGTGTATGGCTAATTTTTAATAAATAAAAAAGAAAAGAAAAAAATTTGGGGCTCCTAGTAGGGCATGCCGCCCATGCCGCCCATGCCGCCCATGCCGCCCATGCCGCCCATGCCGCCCATGCCGCCTGGGGGCATTGGTGGGGCTTTGCCGCCTGTGCCCTTGATTGAGATGAGGTCATCAATTTTAAGGATCATGTTAGTGGCTTCGGTAGCTGATTTGATGACTTGTTGTTTTACACGCAATGGTTCAAGTACCAGCAAATCACACATGTTTTCGATTTTGCCTGTGTTTACATTAATGCCGAAGAATTTGCTGTCAGCGGTTTCATGTTTTGCACGTAGGGCTACCATAATGTCTATTGGATCTAATCCTGCGTTTTCAGCTAGTGTTAGTGGTATTGCTTCGATTGCTTCAGCAAAGGCTTCAACTGCAAGTTGTTCTCTGCCGCCGACTTTGACTGCATATGCACGTAGGTTTTTTGATAATTCTGCTTCTGGTGCGCCGCCGCCTGCAATGATTTTGCCATCCTCAACAACGTTGCGGATTACACATAATGCATCATGTAGGCTGCGTTCAGCCTCATCTATAACGTGATCACTGCCGCCTCGAATTACTATTGTTACAGCTTTGGGATTTTTACAGTCGCGTATGTAAAGAAGTTTGTTGTCACCGATTTTAACTTCTTCAACTTTCTTTGCTTTGCCTAATGTGTCAGCAGTAAGGTCTTTGATGTTGGAGATGATTTTCGCACCTGTAGCTCTTGCAAGTTTTTCCATATCGCTGCTGCTAATGCTCTTTACTGCAAGTACACCTGCTTTACCTAGAAAGTGTAGTGCCATATCGTCAATGCCTTTTTCACAGAATAGCACATTAGCGCCTGATTTTGTAACTGCAGCAACCATTTCTTTTAACATGCGTTCTTCTTCATCTAAGAATGATTGCATTTGCTCTGGGCTTTCTATGTTAATTTTTGCGTCAAACTCTGTTTTTTCAATTTCAAGTTTCGCGTTGAGCAAAGCGATTTTTGCCCCTTCTATGAGTTTGGGCATTTGGCTGCTAGCAACTTCTTTATCAATAACCATTCCTTTAACAAGTTCTGTCTCTTCTAGACTTTGGCCGTGTTTCTTAACAATTTTAATTAGATCTATATCAGCACGGATCTTTCCATCTGCTTCTTCGGAGACTTGTTTAACAGCGTCAACGCTCATCTTGGCAAAGAGTTGTCTTGCATTAGATATGCCTTTGCTAGATAAGGATGTTAATGCTACGTCCTGCAAAGTTTTCTCATCAGTAAGCTTTACTGGTACAGCAAGTTTGTTGAGAATCTCTTGAGCTTTATCACTAGCTTTTTTGAATCCTTCGATAATTACTGTTGGGTGTACATTCTTATCCAGTAAGCCTTCTGCTTTTGCAAGTAGTTCTCCTGTTAGAACCACTGCGGTAGTTGTTCCGTCGCCGACTTCATTGTCTTGCGCTTTAGCAACTTCGACAAGCATTTTTGCCGCTGGGTGCTGTACATCAAGTTCCTTCATGATGGTTGCACCATCATTAGTAATTGCCACATCGCCAAAACTTGTAACCAGCATCTTATCCATACCACATGGGCCTAAGGTGCTTTTGACAGTTTCAGCTACGATTTTTGCAGCCATTATATTATTCTTTTGTGCATCGCGACCGGTTGATCTCCCGGTGCCTTCTTTTAGTACTAGAACTGGAACATTTCCACCTGCAGACATATTATTCACCAATTTTTCTGTTTATAATTACTAAATGCTAAACGGAACAATAAGACCTTTAAATATAAATTTTTCTCAATAGTCTGGCTACAACAAATAATTCCAATGCTTAAAAACTATAAAATCCTAATTATGTGTCTAAAGAAAATGTTGGTTATTATCTTCTTGTTTTATCGTTTTGTTTCACCTTTTTCCCTACGGGTCTTGTTTGTAGTAGCCGCAGCTATACGTTCAGCTGTTTCTTCAGAACGACCCCTTTCCAGTTCGGACTCTTTGATGTGTTCATATTGCCTTTTCCTTTTAGGATTCGTAACCCCTCGTGGAGGCACGTTTTCACCTCCTACTTATAGTATTATTAAATAACAAAAAATGAGAAATGCAAAACTCTTCAATAGCAACTCCATCTTCAAATAGTCTTATCCATAGCAGTTATGTTCTGTTTTTACATAACTGTTGGAGGCGCCATCTTTGACATGGAGGCTTTTTCTTCTAGAAAGAGACGTCCTATTTCATTTTCGTCTTCTTTCGAGAGGACTTTTTTAGCTGCTTTAAAGAGTTCTTTTTCTTCGTCTTCAACATGATGCTCTATCATTTCGCTAAGGACTTGAGTTTTTGCGAATTGGACTTCGCTATCACTACTTGCTATCGTACTCTGTAATTGCTTTGCTGCATTATGCTCTTCTATTGCTTCAAGAGTTAACTCATGTGTTTCATCTGAGTCTGTTAGTCTTGGATAGAAATGCTTTTCTTCACCTTGCATATGCATAGTCAAAGCCTGGTCAATTTGTGAGAAAATGTCTGCTTGAAACTTTTCACTGTCTAGAATCTGTTTAAACAGCTTCTGGACTTCTTTGTGTTCTTCTTTTAAAATGCTATAAATACTCTCCTGCTTTTCGCTCAACCAATCACCTCCTAGCTTCCTAATAACCCTCTCCAAAACATTAAATTCAATAAATCGGGCACTAAGAATTCAACGGGAAAAGTGATTTAAAAATATGTGACTGTAAGTTACCCACAACAGAACAGTTCAAAATAGTTATTTTGCTTTGATTATATGGTACCCTGCGGCTTTACGGAGTCTATTCATGACTGCTAATCCCATTCCTTCCAATGGTACACCTTCTGCTATTATCACATCTACATTTTCGATATCAAACTCTCTTAACAACTTATACAAGTTTGATGCTGCAGCGTTCACATCCTGACGCCGACCTAAACATCTAACAATTGCAGTATCATAGTATGCACAAGTTTCCTCGCTAGCTAGCACTCCAACTTTCTTGCCCTTTGCTTTGTAAGTATCAACAAATTCTTTGATTTTATCCGCAACTGCCAAGACTGTCCCTTCGACAAGTATTACAGGCGCTTTAGGTGCGTAATGCTTATACTTCATACCTGGTGAACGCGCCTTTTCAATTGGTGCTTCAACTTCTGTTGAAACAAACGGATGAAGTGTTATCTTTCCGATAACTCGTTTTAATGCTTCAATTGAAGTTCCTCCTGGCCGTAACAGCATAGGTGGATCAGTTGTCATATCTAACACTGTAGATTCCACACCAATCTGGGTGGGGCCACTATCTAAAATAATGTCTATTCGACCGTTAAGATCATCAAAAACATGTTTGGCTGTAGTTGGACTAGGTTTACCTGCAATATTTGCACTAGGTGCGGCAATAGGACAACCACATGCTTTGATTAATGCTAAAGCCACTTTATGTTTAGGCATTCTAATCGCCACAGTGTCTAGTCCTGCGGTTGATGCTTTAGGCACAATTGCAGAGCGCTTAAAAACTAAAGTCAAAGGTCCAGGCCAAAACCTCTTCATAAGCTTCTCTGACCTAGGCGGGACATATCTAGTTAGCTTGTAAACTTCTTTCACGTTTTCAATATGAAATATCGGTGGGTTGTCTAAAGGCCGATTTTTTGACTCAAAAAGTGACAAAACCGCCTTCTCATTAAGTGCGTTTGCGCCTAATCCGTAAACAGTTTCTGTAGGAAATGCAACTAATCCACCTTCTCGTATGGTTTTGGCGGCAATCTCGATTATTTCAACTTCTGGCTTGTTAGGGTTAACTTTCAAAGTCACGGTTTGCTTCATTCATGTCTGCCTATGCGCATAATACTTATGCACTCTCTTAAATCCTGCCACTGACCATTACTTATTGAACCGAAGAACTATTGAATTTTCAGCCTGTCTACCTGGTATAGTCCAATACTTTTCAAGCATGCTTTGGCTTTTATCTACAACCAGTTTGAAGCCTTGTTTTTCGTAAAAACGTATTGCCCACCACGCATCTGTCCAAGTTCCTACTAGAACTTCAGATGTTTGTGCTAAATTTAAAAGGTAGACAAGAAGTTTTTCACCAATTCCTTTACGCTGATAACTTGGACGCACATAAGCATGTCTAATTAAGGTGGTATCTTTGACATGCTGTATACCCATAACGCCAACTAGCTTACTTTCTTCTCTGTAACCATAAAAATCCACACCAAAATCAACGTCTTCGATAAGTTCATCAGCGCTCATGTACGGTTCTTTCCAGCAATCTGCTGGTATAACCCCTTTATACGCATGCGCTGCCTCATTAATTATATTTAGCATAGCTGAGTATTCTGAAAATTCTACTTTGTTAATCACATTATTCTTCCTCTACGTTCTAATAATTGCTTTGAATTTTTTACTATGCCTTTTCTGCTTCTTTTCTTCTTTTTTCTTCAATTTGAAGAACTTTTTCAATCAGCCGTGAGAAATAAGCATGCGCTTGCGATTCGCTGATTTTATCCAAGTACACTGAGACTAAAGCAATTTTTTCCTTCTTAGATGCAATATATTCGGCAAAAGTACGTGCTGAGATACCATTCTTTTCTCCTACTAACACTGAAGATGAAACTGGACCTAGTGTGCCTGACGGTTTAGGTACTGCAATAGCTAATGTTCCCATTCTATCCTCATTTTCACTTAATAAAATCAAGCAACTATTTTTGGATTCTACATAAACCGCTAAGAAATGGTTTTCTTTTTCAACTATTTCCTCTTTAACAACGCTGGCGCGTTCCAACTTCTATCTCCAACTCTCAATGTGTAGAGTTTGCTTAAAAAGGCTACACTAAATTTTAAACCCAAAGTAGTTTGAATGATTTTGTCGATAATTTATATACTTAATATTGCCAAATTTTTTTAACTGGACAGGAGTAAATTGAGCACTAAAGGGGCGGGCGGAAACATAGAAGAATTAGGAAAAAAATTAGATCAGATACTTCGCCGCTTGGACTTGCTCGAAGAACTTATTCTTGAGAGACCTGAATATGCAGGGTTGACTGCTGCGCTCCAGCTTACCCGTGCAGGTATAGGCATATATGGTGAACCATTGAAAATTGCATCTCGACTCAAAGACGCCCAAGTTTTTATTCGACAAAAAAATATTGCCCATGATGATATTTCTCGGTGCATAATTCAAGCTCTAGCACTGAAAGGGCCGCTGAATATGTCAGGCATCACAAGACAAGTTGCCGCTATGCGAGGCAAAGCTAGCAGACGTATCATACGCCAACGTGTAAAAAACCTCCTCCAAAATGGTATTGTTATTCAAGAAACAGGAAAAATTCCAACATACAACCTAAAGGAGGTAAGCTAGCTGGTCACTTTTATACAGAATACCTAACTAAAGTGACCAAGCTAATAATCTTTAGATTTGTAAATTTGTGTCAGATTATTGTGAAATCTGCCATGGAGGTGAAAAATATGAATGAAGAGCAAAAAAATGATGGTGAACTCAGAATGCAGACTCAAGAAATCCTGCGTACAATATCTTCTGAAATTCCAATGATGATTAAAAATATCCTATATCTAGTATTCTCAGAAGACTCAGGCAAGACTTTAGGTAAAGCAGCAGCAGCATACTATAAGGAGCTTAAAAATGGTGGTTTACCTGAAGAAGCAGCAATAAAGTTAACTGAAGATTATATGCGCGCGTTCACAAGTCTAGCAGACTTAGCCTTACCAGAAAAACTGCGCAGCATGAAAAAAACTGACGTCCTTCCTGCAAAAATACCACAAGAAAATCCCTCCAAAATATCTCGGAAAAAGAAATCTGCCAAATAAATATCCACTAAATTTTTTACTTTCTTTAACTTTATCTTTTTATCTGCTTTTTGCAACACATATTTTACTATTTATCAAACTTTTCACATAAAACCCTATGTAAAAATCTTTAGCTAAATTTTTTTATACATACTAACTATACTTTGGATATTTTGACTCAACAGTTCTTCTATGAATATACTAAATATTAAATTCTACCCTATTTACAGATAATTTAGATTTATTTTAGTTGGTTAATCGGCATAGCTCTGGTCATGATGTGGTCACTTTTGTGCAAAATGGCTAACAGCAGTGACCAGCCCATTATGTTTGAAGGTTAAAAAAATGAATTACCCAACAATTATAGAATCAAATAGACACCAAAGCAAAAGGTGATTTGTAATGCGGTTTTGGCCTGAGAAAAGGTGGAAAAGAATAGTGTTAGTAACATTTTTGGTATTGTTTATTATAGGTATCCCAATCATAGCATATCTAGAGTACAGTGTATATCGTGAAGTCTATTCACCAATTGATATTAAAAATCCCTCAGGTGCTAAAACTGTACTATTAGTTTACCATCCTGGGATTTCATTATTTTCACACGATGTTTCCTATGCTTTCGCAGATCAATTAGCTGCAAATGGTTGGTGTGTGAATATTACCACTGCAAGTTCCCAAGCCCCTTCAGATTTATCTAGCTACGATATGTTGGTACTTAGCTGGCCAATATATGACTTTGGTCCCGGACCTACTATTGCAAACTACGTCAAAAGGATCAATGACTTACATGGAATTGAAACTATAATTGTCACTACAGGTGGAGGCATAGACCCATTTAACGCGCAAGCCGCAATGTGCACTATAGTGCAGGATGCAAGTGGATCAATAAAAGAAGCACTAACCATATTTAGAGGTGGAAACGTATCTGAAAAAGCCATAGCTGCGGCTAGAAATATTTTACCTTGAAGGTGACCTTACATGCAGAAGCTAGCGATAATTCCTCATAGTTTAACATGTATACGTATCGCAGCTTTGCCTCTATTTTTTCTCCTTTACAGCTCAGCAGATCCTCTTTTCGTTATATGTTTATTTATTTCGGTAAGCTCCACAGATCTAATTGATGGCTATTTGGCAAGACGGTTAAATGTACACTCCGACGCAGGAGCTTTTTTTGATTCAATAGCTGACTTTACCTTACTTCTTGGCATGTTTCTATTATTTACCGACGCAGGGCTTTATCCACTTTGGATTACTGGAATCATAATCTTTGCTTTTACACAGTTCGTTTTCTCAAGTCTTTTGTCCAAAAAACTCTACGATCCAATAGGAAAATACTACGGTAGTGTCCTTTACGGTGCAGTAGCATTAACAATAATTTTTCCAATACCTCTTATATGTAATATTGTTGTTATCTCTTTTGCAATGTTTGCGGCAGCTTCAATAGTAAGCAGAATAGCTCATTTTCTAGGTTTTCTACAAACAAAAGATCGCTAAATTGTGGCTTTTTCAGACTATACTTACAATGGTTTTTTCGATATTTCTGTCCAGATGCTATTTATAGTCAAAAATAGCTCCTATTTTATCCAATTTTCAAGGACAGCAAGGCAAATGGTGAAAAATCGGGCGGCAATAATCTTACAGATACTTAAACGTACGTTAGCTCTGCCTGATTTAGTTAAGCCAAAGAGCAACCCTTTTGAAACCCTGATTATCACAATCATTTCCCAAAACACCGCCGATCGCAACACTGCAATGGCCTTTAAATGTCTCTCAGAACAATTAGAAATAACCCCTGAAGCTATAGTAAAAGCTCAAAGCAGTCAAATTGCCAACTCTATTAAATCAGCAGGGCTATCTAAGAGTAAATCTTTAGCTATCAAGCAGGCTGCACTAACTGTTCTTGAACAGTATCACGGTAATCTTCAAAGCATCTTGGATCTACCCATTGAAAAAGCAAGAGCCGCTCTTATGCAAATGCCCGGTGTTGGTCCCAAAACAGCTGATGTTGTACTGCTCTTCTCAGCTAATAAACCCACAATACCTATAGATACACATGTAAATAGAGTATCAAAACGCCTTGGTTTTGTTCCCGTAAAAGGTGACTATGAAGCAGTGCGCAAAAATCTGCAAGAACTTTATAGCCCAGAAGATTATTTGGAAGTGCACCTGCTTTTTATTTCCCATGGGAGAAAAACCTGTAAAGCTCAAAAACCACTGTGTGGTCAGTGCCCAATATCTGCGTATTGTCCATCAAATGAATTAGGTGACATGCAATAACTGAGCCAACTTTGCCAAAAGAAGTTCAAGAGTACTTTCCGTACGCTAAAGTTCGTATTCATCAAGATCACTTCATAAGCACAGTTTACAATGCTGTAAAGGAAAAACGTTCAGTACTTATAGAAGGCAGCAACGGGCTAGGAAAAACAATATCGTCTCTTTCAGCTATTCTACCGATTGCAATCGAAAAGAAACTAAAAATTTTATATGTTGCTCGTACTCACCGCCAGCATGAACGCGTTATTGACGAACTCAAGGCTGTAAGCAAAAAGCATCCTGTATCTGGTATTTCTCTTCGTGGACGTAACGAAATGTGTCTTAACCGCTCAGACCTAAAACAGAATTATGATGCTAAGTCGCTTATGGAATTATGCGAGTTACTTAAAGCTAAAGGGCAGTGTCCTTTCTATAAAAATGCTGACGAACAAACCTTCGACTATTTAGATTTGCAGCAACAAATTGGCAGTCGTAGTTATAAAGCCTCTGAAATAATGCGTATCTGCAAGAAAAAAAATATTTGCCCTTACGAACTTGTCAAATCAGCAATATCTGATGTAAACGTAGTTGCCCTAAGTTACCTTTACGTATTTGATCCTGATATCCGTAGTGCTTTTCTAAAAAATCTCGACACACAATTACAGAAAACAATTCTCATAGTAGACGAGGCTCATAATCTCCCCGAAACAGCTATCGATATTTCAAGTAGCAGTCTTTCCTTGTTTGTCATAAAGCAAGCCGAGTTAGAAGCTGAACGATATGGCTACGATGATGTGGCAGGTTTTTGTAAGCTTCTTTATAGTGAAGTAGAAAAGAAAGCTGCAACTATCCGTAAAGAAGAACCTATCCCTTTCACATTCATAGATGATGTCCGTGCAAAAGCAGGTGTATTGGCTCCAAGAAGCTTCTTTTTACATTTAGGTGAAATTGGTGCATCTATAAAGAAGCTGCTACTTGCTGAAGGAAAACATCCACGTAGCTACATAAATGGCTTAAGTGAATTTCTTCTTAAATGGATAGACACTTCAGCAGATGAATCTTATATTTACCTAATTAGTAAATTCTTTACCCGTGATAATACTCCTGCTGCTAAACTTGAAATTGTTGCACTTGATCCTTCAAAGACTACAATGCCCGTATTCACTTCTACATATGCTAATGTTATTATGTCTGGTACCCTCCAACCTCTAGGTGCATATCAAAAGATCACTAAACTTCCTGAAAATACCGTGCAAAGTGTCGCGCCTTCGCCTTTTACTCGTGACCAAATCTTTTCAGCTGTTTGTCTAGGCGTAACGACAGCTATGGAAAGTCGAACGCCACAAATGTATCAGACATACATTAAGCGAATTAAAGAAGTCGTACAGAACACGCCTGTAAATACCGGTATTTTCACAGCTTCATTCGGAGTTTCAAGATCCCTTATGGATGCAGGTCTAGAAGATGCTATAGGTAAACCTTTGTTCTATGAGCGACAAGGTATGTCCTCTAAAGCGAATGAAAAACTAGTAAATGACTTTAAAGAACACTGCAATAAAGGCGGCGCAGTATTTTTAGGCGTTCAAGGTGGACGTACCTCTGAAGGTGTAGATTTCCCAGGCAATGAAATGAACTCCGTGATAATAATTGGAGTTCCCTATGCTGAGCCTACTCCACGGGTAAAAGCACAAATCGAATATTACGAGAAGCGTTTCCCCAAGTTTGGACGCGAGTACGGTTATGTTCTACCTGCCATGAAGAAAGCCTCTCAGTGTGCTGGCCGACCAGTGCGAACTGTGGAAGACCGAGGTGCCATAATCTTTATGGATTACCGTTATGCTAGCGGCTACTGTAAAAGCTTTCTTCCAGTATGGGTACTTAGGGACCTGAAAGTTTTAACCTCAACTGACGGCTTACTTGCCAAAGAGATTCGAAGCTTCTTTAATAGGTAATCTATGATTTGGCTCATCACTTGAGATTTCTTTAAAATTTTTAGTTAATCTTACTTTACCTAAAACAACACGTTTAGGTTTCTCGGTTACTGGTGTAAAAATTTTTAGTAACATTCGATTATAGTCTACATACTCTATTATACCAATACCTAAGAATTTGCCATGTGCACCGTATATTCCTATTAACAGGTTCTGTGCGTATCTTCTGTAAATTGCTTCTTTATTGCCACTAATGATAATGTTATGTAGGAAAATAATTTTTGATTTAGCGTTTTTCAAGTACTTTACATAATTAAGTTCACGCAAGACTTTACGTTTTTCCCAGTTTCTTTGACTTACTGCAAAAGGTGATTCTGCAATTTCTTGGCTACATTGTGGAAGATAAGTTTTAAACATTATACATAATGAATCTTCTTTATTCTGGAGGCAGAACACAATATCTACCTCAAGGACCCTGGCTAGTTGAATTTTGAACTTGGCAGCATCTTCACCTATAACCCATCCATCAGTGTTAACAATTATAAAATCTACTTTGTTACTGCTAAGAGCTTCTTCTTTAAGTACTGATGCAGCTTCCACAGTTCTATTTAATGCTTCAGTTGGTGATGTAATTCCTAAAAAGATAGCGTTTTGCTCTTTTAGATCAAACATATCTATAATGGGTGTAGACACATAGGCGTAGGCCAAAGTTCCTGGCGGCCCAATGTCTGATTGTCCAAGATCTTCATCTAAAATCACGACCCTATAGCCCTGGCTTGTTAAACTATTGGCTAAATACGTACAGAAACTAGTCTTTCCTGAATCTACCCCGCCAATAGTCATTATAGTTGTCGGCCTTTCCTGGATTTTCTGTACCTTCTCAGCTGCGTTTACCCAAGAAGCAGGAATGGTGCTGCCGTCTGTTTCTTTTATGAATGCTTTTAGTCCCAATAAAATACATAGCTGTGTAGGTTCAAGCGCGGTAAATGGCAAACGTTTGCCTTCCCGAATAGTTGCTTTGAAGGGACTAAATACCTGGAATCCGAAGATACTTGCTTTGCCTGATATGACTGTTACTGTAGCAGGGCCATCTACTAAGAGCGTTTTACCTGATTCAAGAATCTTGTTCATTATGTTTGCTCCTATGGTAGATGTTGCCGGTTCTTCCTGCAATTCGTATGGCTGAAACAATATCCCTTAAGCCGCGTCTTCGACCTGAACTGATATTTCGATTTGTCCCCTGCTCTCCGACCACCTCTAAGATGACGCTATCTGGCAAAGTTGAATCGAGCTTCTCTAAAAGTTCTTTGTATATAGGTACACCACTACCTATTTTCACAGTGATTGCACTAAGGGTAATATCTATGACTTTGAGGACGTTTTTAATCTCGTTTTGTACCTCTTTTATACTAAAACAGTTATCTGTATGGATAACAATGCCATCAGCTATAACGGCTAACCCAAATACTTCTCCAGGATCTATACCAATAATAATATTTTCATAGGCTTCTTTATCTTGCAGAATTCTAACAACTTCGCTTCCCAAATATTCTGTATCTGCCTCTAATGACATGTTGTAGATCAAGATTTTATCATGATTTATCAAGTGTCTTTCTTTTTCGGTAGTAATCAAAACTTTAACTCCGACAGGAATGGTTTGTCCAGGGATAAGGCTAAAGAACGAAATTTTTCTCTGCCTTAACTCATTGACTATGTAAAAGTAGGCTTTCCCCTGAACGGTAGCCACTGCAACTTTAACTTTCATGCAAATGCCTAACGTAAGATGATTAAGCGCAAAACAGAATATTAATTTCGCCGTTAATATTTCTTGATGTGGGTTAACTTGAAAAGTAATATACTGACCGGCGTTGGTTGTATTGATGGCAATTTGGGTGGTGGCATATTACCAGACGCTATAACGATGATTTACGGCGAGCCTGAAACTGGTAAATCTACGTTAGCTATGCAGTGCGCCATAAATTGTGCCATGCAAGGTCTAAAGGTACTTTATATTGACTGTGACAACACATTTTCTACGCAACGACTCGAACAGCTTTCCTATGGCAGGCTCAACGAAATTGCAGAATTTATAATCTTAATGAAACCCATTAACTTTAATGAACAAATGGCTATACTTGATAATCTTACCGATTATATCGCTAAAAACTTTGGACTAGTTATTATTGACACTTTTAACTCGCTTTACCGAGCTAAAGTAGCTGAGAGCTCCATAAAAGCATCTTTTCAACTTAACCGTGAACTTAATCGGCAGATGGCTACATTAGCACAAATTGCAAAAACACAGCATATACCAATTCTTATTACTAGCCAAGTGCGAAGCATATTCAATGATCCACACGTTAATGTTGCGCCTGTCGCTATGCGTGTATTAGAGTTCTGGGCAGAAGCAATAATTGCCCTGCATCCCACTGAGAATTCTCAGATAGTTAAAGTGAATATCACGCGAAAACAGGAAAAAAGTACTGAAAAAAACCGCAACACTCAAGAACCAACCTGCTATTTGAGAATAACAGAAACTGGGTTACATGATTACGAGCCTAGTTATTGATGGATGATACATGGAGTTAGCAGTCCTAGTTGCTGAAGCGCTTAAGTTCATATTTCCAGCCTACTGTGCAAACGGTGCACCTGTTATCGGAGGCGGAGGATATCCTATGGACTTTGGAAAGAACTTTTATGATGGTAAAAGGATCTTTGGGGCACATAAAACCTTCCGAGGCTTTTTCTTTGGGCTATCCATAGGTTTTTTAGTTGGGTTAATTGAGGCTTTCGTTTTTGGTTTCTCTTTTTGGTTAGCTATTCTTGCACCACTGGGTGCTTTAATTGGTGATTTAACTGGCGCATTTCTTAAACGGCGACTAAATATTCCTCCTGGTGGGATGCTTCCGATTGTAGACCAGATAGATTTCGTAGTGGGTGCGTTGGTATTTACTTTGCCTTTGGGCATAATAACTTGGGAAATAGCTGTATTAGTCCTTGTAATTACTCCACCTATTCATTTGTTTACCAATATTGTAGCCTACAAACTTAAACTGAAAAAGAATCCATGGTAAACATGAAACCTAAGTTAATCTACCCTTCATAATTATTTCTATGAGAATTTTTGACGAAAATAAAGATTGTTGGGATATTATCCCAAGACGGCTATCAATTATTTTAGTTGGATAATTTTATCCGACTATTTTTATGTGAATGACGTATTCTAGGAACAGGTATGATATGAACACCAATGCGACGCCTATGGTAAGTACCATGTATGCTTGTCTTGGATTGAATGCATGTCTTGCACTTTGGTGTAAAGCTAGCAGACCGATTAAGCCGGCGGCGTATAGGGTTGCAGCAATAACAGTGTCAAAGACAAATTGTTCACTTAGTCCATTAGTGCCAAACGCGCTAGTGTAGAAGAAATAGAACCTTGTATTGGTGGAGTATGCCAGCATAGGTTGATTGACAATGTTATAGACTGTGCCACTAAGAAGAAGTACAGCCACGCTCATGACAACGACTGTAACTAACAGTGATGATGGTTGCATGGTTGAGATTCTTCTAAACCCTTGGCTAAGCGAAAATGGTAACGATGACGCCTGTTTCTTAACTTTATTTGACATTTATGTTTCCTCGTTTTCAGTCAGGTATTTGGATACTTCTTTAACCCACATTCCTGCTAAATCATTCTTTGCAATCTCACTTAAATATTCTTTCCAAGAAATGCCTAAAGCGTTCTTCCATAAGCCAAACCTATCATGGAGATTCTTGTAGGCTTTTAGGTGCTGTTTGCAGAATCCCTTTTCTAAAGTTTCGCGGTCACAGAGTTTACAGTTCAAGGCTTTCTCTCCTTACTTTTTGAAGGACATTTAAGATTTAAACAAAATGTCTGTGGTCGTTTTCCTTTACCCCATAATAATACAGTATTCCAGTTACAACTTCTGCAGGTTTTTCCTGATGGTTTAACAAATCCCTGCTGTGGTAATGAGAATGCGGTTTTACAAGTACCCTTAAAATAGTTGGTGCATCCAACAAAGCGCTTTTGGGTTTTTTTAGAATTCAAAATAACTAATTTTCCACTATGACATGTCGGGCAGGGTCCAATTTCTCTTTCTTTATGTTTAGCCTTGCCTAAAGCTTGACTTAATTGATTTCCTACTGCTTTTTCGTTATTTTTTAGATTTAAAGTGACAGATTTTAAAACATTTACGGCGTCAACTAAAATATTTTCTCGTTTTTCATTATGTTGCTGGATTTGGTTCATTCTATCCTCCAGCTTCTGAGTAAATTCTGATGATACTACTTCTGGACAGTACTTTCTTAATACATCTATAACTTCTAACCCTAAATCACTTACCATAATTTTTTCGCTATGAACATATTTTCTTTCATAAAGTGTCTCTATTATCCCAGCTCGTGTCGCTTTTGTACCAATATTTTCCTTTTCCATTTTTTTAAGTAAACTACTAGGATTATATCTGGGCGGAGGCTTTGTAAATTTATCTTCCAAAATAATTTTCTCTACTTTAATAATCTGACCTTCAGTCACAGCTGGCAAAGGGGTATCTTGAAGTCGTGCGAATCCTTCGTAAAAATGCAGCCATCCTTCATCAATTGTTTGCTTGCCGTTAAGAATAAACTTTTCACCACCAACTTCTATGGTTGCTTTAACACTTTGTCTTAGAGCGGGGTCACCAAATACTGCCATGAATCGGTGAACCACAAGATTGTATATGTTTTTTTCAGGCCCAAAGAGTTGTTTTTGAGGCAATTTTCCAGTAGGATAAATAGCAGGGTGTGCGGGGTCATCTTTTTTTCCCTCGTTTGGTCTTAGATGAGGCTTTGAAAGAAGCTCTCCAGCAAGCTTTGTATATTCACGCATTTTGGATAGATTTTTTAGAATATTTTCAAAACCTATTTGCGGTGGAAGTTTTTGACTGCTAGTACGTGGGTATGAAATTAATGCGTCTAAGTATAATCGTTGGGCTATGCTTAAAGTGCGCATTGGTGTATACCCAAAAAGTTTGTAGGCTTCACTTTGAAGCCCACCTAAATCAAAAGGAACTGGGGAAGGCTGAACAAATTGTTTTGTTTCTACTTCTGTTATTGCACCAAATCTATTTCTACACGTATCAACTATGGTCTGCGCGTCATTCTTTACATCAATAGTTTTCCTTTCGTGAATTGCTTCAAAAATGGTGTTTCCAATTTTAATTTTAGCTTTAATAATCCAGTAAGGTACTGGAACAAAACATCCGATACTCTTTTCCCGCATTGCTAAAAATTTTAACGCAGGACCTTGTACTCTTCCTGTGCTTAATGTGGCATACTGTCCACTGACGTTTTTTACAGCATATGTTAATGCTCTAGATAAGTTGATACCATAAAGCCAATCTATTTCATGTCTTGCTAGTCCTGCTTCTATTAGTGCAAAATCAAGGTGTGATAGTGGTGTCATGTATGATTTTTCAAGTTCTTCTTGTGTAAGGGTTGAATATTTCATTCGCTTTGCAATATTCTCCCTGTTGTTGCAGGTATATTTTAATATGCAATAGCCAATTATGCTGCCTTCTATGTCATAATCACATGCATCAATTAGCGAATCAGCTTCTTTTGCAAGTTTTGAGATGACCTGCAGCCAAGGGCGAATTATAGCCGCGCCACGTTCAGCTTCATATTTAGGCACCCATTTTATCCCAAAAACAGGGTATCTCCCGCGCTCTTTAGCTTCACCAGTAACTGTGTAAAGGTGACCTAAAGCCGGAACTACTACAACTTTTTTTTCTCTTAGAGCTTCATAATAAGGAACTCCTTTATCCATCATACGCTTAGGTTTACCTGCGCGATCTAATGCAGCAGCTATCCTTGCTGCAGCATCAGGCTTTTCAGTTATAATAAGGGTATATTTGCCCACTTAGAACCACTTAGACACATCTTTACTTTTTCGCAGATAAAAATTATAGTTTGTGCTCATTTTTCCTTATTTATATGTAGTAAAACATAATGGTGCTCGAAAGGTTAAAACTTAAAAATTTCTTCTTCTGCAAAAATAATTAACAAACGTTAGCTTGCCTGTATAGTAGTAACTGATAAATATGGCTTGGCTGATTCTTTTCTGTAATTGAGGGAAATGTGTTGCCGCAGCGTGTTATTTGCCATGGGTGTGGCCAAGTGTTATATGAAGGCGCTGAGCTTAAACCCCCAGACGAAATTATTCACCAACATGATGGTAAATGCCCTAATTGTAGCAAAAAGCTTTCTCTGCTACCTTTAAGTGTAGATGTTAAACCCATAAAATAAATCTATTTTTGTCTTTTTATCCGATAGTGCTTGTGAATGGGACTTTGGATGCTTGAAGAAACGCATTGGGAAAAAGCAGCAAAAACCCGTATGGGTAAATATCTAACAAGTATTGAAACAGATTTTATTTCTTCTTTTGTTGATTTATCAAAAGTTCGATTAATTGTTGATGTTGGCGCTGAGGCTGGACGTTTCTCTTTATTGGCTGCTAGTGGTAAGGTTGAAGTTGTAAGTTTAGATATTGATGCTTATAGTTTACATAGGTTAAAAAATAAACACAAAAACGCCATGGTAATTCAAGCAGATGCACGCTATCTCCCGCTTCAAAGTGGTCTATTTGATGCTGTATTTATGATCGAGGTTATTGACTATATACTTGAATCATTAAACGCAATCACTGAATGTTCCCGAATATTAAAACCTGCTTCACCTTTTATTTTATCCTTTGGCAATCAATCTAGCCTGAAAGCTAAACTGAGAGGATTACGTGGCAAATCATACATGCATTCTTACCGAGAAATAATAAACGATGTGAAGAAAGCAGGGTTAACAATTGTAGGCAAAAAAGGATATAGCTGGCTTCCTTTTGGACGCACATCTGAAAATGGTTTAGTGTCTTTGTTGGCTAGCGCGGAAAAAGTTCTTGGATTACGCAGAATTCCTAGCTGGAGTCCATGGGTTCTCATCAGCGCAAAAAGTTCCCCTGCTAATTATACCGTCCAAAATGCCGAAATCTTGGAAAGGCATATATGATTGTCATTCTGATATAACCCATTAAACGTATAGATAAATAGTCGGCATCAATACTGTTAAAAAAGAGATGGCATTAAATGGGGATCAAGGACACTTTGTCAAACGGCCTCAAAGGCTTTGGAAAATCGCGCATTCAAGTTAGCCATGGAACAATTATAACTTATACGGCCTTATTGTTAATACTGGTTATCGCCTTTACCATACGCGTATTACCCATGCGCTGGGAAATACCGTCAGGTGCATTAGGCCTTAACGAGTTTGACCCGTTTTATCAATATTCTTTAGTAAATAAGATGGTAACAGATGGGCTTTTGTCTCCATATTGGCCAACTGCTTGGATAAATACTCAACAATTCTACCCTGCAGGTTTGGACATGTCTCAGTCTTTGCCTTCTTTACCAATGACTACAGCAGTACTGTATAACATAGTGACTGCATTGGGCGTTAGCATTGATTTGATGTCCTTCTGCTCAATAATGGCTCCATTATTAGGTACACTTGCAGTTTTGATCCTATACTTTGTAGGAAAAGAATTCGCTGGAAAAACTGCTGGTCTATTATCAGCGTTTGTTCTTGCTCTTATGCCCTCAGTAATTCAAAGATCATCATTAGGCTTCTTTGATACTGAAACAATCGGCTTAGTTTCCATGCTTCTGTTCATATTCTTGTTCCTAAGGGCTATTGAGCCTACTCGATCACTACGTAGTATGGTTCTTTACTCATTAGGTTCGGCAGCTACATTGGCATACTTTGCTGCTGGTTGGGGCGCTGCTTATTACCTGATTGATTTGGTAGCTCTCTTTTCCTTAGTGCTTGTCTTCATGAAACGATACAGCCAAAGACTGTTAATTAGCTATAGCATCACTTTCGGTCTTGGTTTATTTGCCGCGATAGCTGTTCCAATCCTATCACCTAACTATCTAACAACAGCTACGGTGCTTCCAGTTGCTGGTGTATTTGCTGTTCTATGTGTTGCAGAAGTATGGCGTTCACAAATCAGCGCAAGAACAAAAACCATGTTTGCAGCTGGCCTGCTTGGCATTGCAGTAGTTGGAGTTGTATTATTTGCAATCTTCGGTGACTTGACAAGCATAGCTGGTAAATTCATATCTGTACTCGATCCATTCCAACGTGCTAGCCAACCACTTATCGAGTCAGTTGCTGAACACAGAATCACAGCATGGGGATCAATGTACTATGAATTAGGCATAGGTGTACTATTCTTCCTAACTGGCATTTACTTCACGTTAAAGAATCCAACCAACCGAAACGTGTTCCTGCTGCTCTTCGGTATGACAACACTTTACTTCGCAAGCTCCATGGTACGTCTACTCGTAATACTTGCACCTGCATTTGCTATACTGCTCGCAGTTGGTGTTATTGGCTTACTAAAACCATTCTTCACCTTAAGCAGAGAAATTAGCGCGCAGGCAACTATAAAGTCAAAACGCAGTCTTCGTCGAGTAGGCAAAGAATTTGGCGCAATAGCAATTGTGCTAATCTTTACCTTACTTGTTTCCAGCTATGCATTTGCAATTCAAAACGGTGGTGCCCCACGAGTATACGGTAGTGCATATACTCCTATTGCTCTTAGCTCCGCAAGTCTTCCAATTAGCCAACCCAACGAGCAAATTCCAACTTGGTTAAACATGCTCAGCTACACTCGAAGCAACCTCGCATCTACTGATGTAGTAGCTAGCTGGTGGGACTATGGTAACTGGCTAAGTATATTTGGAAACGTTACGACACTATGTGATAACACTACAGTCAACGGGACCCAAATTGAAAATGTAGGCTATGCAATGATGGCAAATGAAACTCAATCTATACTAATGCTCAAATCATATGACGCCAAATACGTGTTAGTATTCGTAGTCGGACAGCTAGAGACTTCAAACAACCAGATTACTGGAAACTTAACCTTCAGTAATTATGGTGATGAAGGTAAATGGGCTTGGATGGCTAGAATCTCTGGTGGTGCACAGGAACGATTTATGCGCGAAGGCTTCATGACTGATAACTATAAGTGGGCTAACGATCAATCATTTGGCAACTATAGTATTGGCTACGATATTACTTATACCGACAGTGACGGTGATGGCACATTAGATGCACCAAACGTTACAGAAAGTATCATGGGCCAAAACTCAACAATCTATTCCTTAATGACTAATGCTATGCAACAATGGGCAACTGCTAACGGATTTGGTACAGTTCAAAAGGTTGTAGAACCAGAATTCTTCAACCTAAAATACCTGTCTGGTTTAGATATAAGCTATACAAAATCCATGTCTGACTACTATGGTTTAGTGCCATTAGTTGCACTCTATGAAATCGACTATGACGCCTACAACAACGCCACCTCCACTACTCCCTAAGACGTGACAATAAAGTGTGGCCAAAAGTACCCGATCAACACAAACCTGGAAAACCATTAGTCCCGTGGGGATTGGGCGTAATATACGTCCTATTCGCCACTGTCTATCTTTTTTTATTTTATTTTGCCGGTTATACTGATTATAAGGCATTGCTAACTACTGTTGGAGCGCCTGTTTCAGCGCCTTTAACTTTAGCTGTATGCATACTTTTCGGCGGATTCATGGGCATGCTTGACGATTGGGTTGACCTTAAATGGCGTTATAAAGCATTTATGCCTCTAATTGCAGCTTTACCGCTCATGTACTTTGCACTTCTTAATCCTGAAACAGTGCGCACTTCAATTACTATTCCATTTCTGGGGATGGTGCAGTTTGGCGATGCTTACATCTACTTAATAATACCTATAATGGTCATGGTAGTGACCAATACAATAAATATGCTAGGCGGCCTAAACGGACTTGAAACTATTGGGCCAGCAATTATCCTTATCGGCTTAACTGCCATATCTACACCTGAATTCCAAATGCTTATGATTGGACCTTTGATTGTGTGGCTAATTTTAGCTTTCTTTAATTTCCAAGGTAAACTTTTCGTAGGTAACACTGGGTCTTTTGCAATAGGCTTAACAATAGCTGCATTTGCAGTACTCACCGACCTAAAATCAACAATGCTTATCTCAATCTTACCATACGTTTTCAACTCTATTTTCATTCTAGCAACCGTCTTTTTTGTTAAAAAGAAAGCCGGCGTACACTTTGATGGCAAACACCTAATTTCAGAGCACCGCCGTAGTATAGTTACTTTGCTAACTTACAAGCGCCCTCTAACTGAAAAACAGGTAGTCACTATAATATCTATTATAATTGCTGGCTTTACAATTCTAGCTGTCATCGCTGCATTACTCTAAAATTTTACTTGCCTATCTTTCTATATTTCTCATATTGTATTTTGAAAAATTTTATCTCTTTTAAAAATACGAAAAGAAGACTAAATAAGTGGATGGATTGGATTGCTACATTAGAAATCTTTCTAGCTTAGTTAATCCAATAATTTCATCAAAGCTTAAACCTAATGCATCTAGGACCTGATCAAAAGTACTATGCAAGTAAGCAGTGTATTTGTCAATATCTACTTCGTTTTTTGAAGCCAGTTCTACAGGTTTGACATGGGGTGGCTTGGTGGTTTTTACGAAGCGAATTAAATCTCCTGCTTTAAGATCCGCTCCGCTTTCTTTAAGAATCTTGGCGGCTTTGACGTGTTGTGGGGTTGTTTTAGTATAGTGTTCTATGTTTTCACCTAATACTACACTAAATGCGAGTTCGTTCATGTCTTTCCATTCTCGCTTTTTAATCCTCATATAGCGATCCCGGACAATTTCAGATATGTCTTTTTTAGCTTTCTCGAACTCTGCTGGGTTTTTAACTTGCGAGAGTCTTTCTTTCATCTGATTAAAAGCATCTTTTATGAATATTGGTATGTGCTTCTTTTTGCCTGTTAGACCTTTAACATCAACTGAACCATCTTCCAGTACACCTAAGTAATTCTTTTTCCGACTGCTAAATACTGCATATCGATAAGTTTTTTCAACATCTATTGTCATTTTTAGTTGTTGCTCGGTCCAGTGGACTAGTGCTTCTATTTGTTCTTTCGATGGATTTTTGAGGAAAAGGCTATCAGTGTCACCGTAAAGTACTTGGATATTTAACTGCTTGGCATGGCCAAGTATTTGAGTGATAGAATGGCGACCGATAGCTGCTGTGGCTTCTGCTACTGGTGGACAATATAAATCAAAACTTTCTGCTCCGAAAACGCCGTAGCTGGCGTTGAGAATAACTTTAAGAGCCCCTTGGGCGACATTGTACCAGTTGCGTTGCTCTTGAGGTAAAGTTTTGTCTTTAGAACGATATTTATACCAATGGACTCTGAGGTCTCGCAGGGCACCAATAAGTAAGCTTTCCATTGCACGTCGTTGTTTGCAAACCCAATGTGTTGTATTAGGTATAATATTACTTCTGCATTCAGGGTGTGGACATAGAATTGATTGATAGCCGAGGTTCCAGACTTTTATTATTGAAGGATATAGACTGGGAAAGTCCATTACTGCTACATTAAAGTGTACCCCTGGTACTGGCTCTACAACTATAGCGCCTTGGTATTTTTTACCTTTGATTATCGCAGTGGTGGTGGTTTTACCTTTTTTAGATATTATATCCTCAGAGTTTGGGATTAGCATATTGCGATGGCGGTGTTCGCGTTGCATAAAGTTGCGAATCCATCGTGATACACCTTGGCGGCTAACATCTTCCATGGGCATACTGCTAACTCTGGTAAGGGCTAAAATGAGCTTCATAGCTAGCTCATCTTCAAAGCTAGTTAGTTTGAAGGTGATTTCTGAGTCTCTAAAGCAGTATGCTGCCATTTCAGTATAGTTAAGTTCGCCTATGGATTTTTCAAATTTAATCTTCTCTAAACCAATTACGGCTTTGCCTACATCGTTTAGGCTTACATCTTTGTATTTGTTACTAAATGCGTAAATTTGGATGCTGCGGTTAAAGAAGAATTTGTACAGGTCGATATGTATGCCACATTTAAGCAGGCAGACGCGTTTACCAACTTCAATAGGAATTTCGTGGCGTGATATGCCCAAGTTTGCTGCTCGGTGGCTCAAATATCTTAGGTCAAAATCGTCGCCGTTAAAAGTCAATATGAATGGGTACTCCCAGAGGATATCAAAAATGCCTTTAAGTAGTTCTTCTTCAGTATCATAATACTCTATTTGTATCCCTGTTACGTCAGTATTGCCCATCACCATGCCTTTGCGCTTAAGCATGAGCACCTTTTTTTCGTTATCTGAAGAGTATAGAGAACAGCATACTACTGGGTATACTGCCTCGCGAGGGTCAGGGACTCTAGTAGAAAGTGGCGCGAACACTTCAATGTCTATAGCCGCTCTGCGGAATTTTGGAGCAGGGTATTCCATTAATCGCGCCCACTCCTCCATAAACTCAAGCTCTTCAGATGTATATTCCTTGAAAAGATCCTTTACTTTGGTTACCGTTTTTTCCGCTTCTTCGTAAACATAAGGGACAAGACTACCTTCCTTGACACAGTAAATCATGCCTGGTAAATACCGTGTATCATAAATGTAAGTTTGATAATACTTGATTTTTGCTTCCCAGACTTTAACATCTTCAGGGTTTACGGGAACATTGGCAACTTTTGGATAATCCTCAGGAATTATATCACGAAGACTCCCTTGTGGACGTCCCCCTATGGCTAAAGGGTCGTTAGTAATAACTTTGGTAACTTCCACTTCTTTATCAGATAGTGGATCAAACAATCTTATTGTCTCACAGTGGTCAAAACTTTCATGTTTAACCACGCGGTCCATCTGCTTTAATTCCTGTGGTGGAACATTAGTCAAACAATAAGGTTTATGTCCTGTATTATCATACCAGAAAAAAATTCTGCCTTCTTCTGGTTCATAAAGCTTAACTACTGCTTTTTTCTGGCGTCCATCATAGGATGCGGATACAAAGTAAGATGGTGGAAGGTTATTTGGCGCCTTAGGTGGATAGACATGTTTCTTTTTATCTTTTTTCTGTTCTTTAGAAATTATTTCCTCTTTAAATATTACTGTGGGCTCTGCGGGTTTAGGTGCAGACGGCGCTTGAGCTTTACTTTCTTCTTTAGATTTACTGGGCACTTGAAGCCATGCATCTAAGCCTTTAGGTTGCGGCATCCTGAATTGACCTTGCAGTAAACTATGCAAAGGCAGACTAAAACCTTTAGTGACAAAACAGTTGTATTTTCCTTCAAGTCTTCAAAGAAAATAGGTTACACATATCTAATTTTTATTAGGGTCATCGTGCTGTTGTAAGTTGTGTACTAAAATGTTGAAAGACGCTTGGACTTTAGCTATTGAGACATTAAGCTGGATTGAGCTAACAAAACTTAGTGAACATATGGCGTTTACTAAGACAATGAAACAGCTAAAAATAACTGATGCTAATTCACTGCGTCTAGGCTACAGGCTAGCTGTAGAAACAGTGCGTAGAAAAAACCTTATTGACAAATTTATCAACAGTCAACTAAAAGATAAGTCCATTGACGAATATGACATGGGTGTCCAAGCGTTTTTACGATTGTATGTTTACCAGACTCGCGTGATTAAAAACTGGGTAAAACCTGACATTTCTGAAGCAGTAAATATTGCTCGTCTTGGCAGAACCATTCTAGGTTGGGAGACAATGCGTGAAGTGGAATACATTTTGGGATTTCTATTAACACAAGATATTAAACCAATTTTAGATACAGCCAAAGAAGAAGAGCGAATTGCGCTTCAAACTTTCCACCCGACATGGTTCGTCAAGTACTGTTTTACACTTTTTGGCCGCGAACAAGCTATTGCCTTTCTAGAAGGTAATATGCATGCCCCGCCAACTTATATTCGATTAAATACCCTCAAAGGTTCTGAAGAAGAAATTCTCAATAAAATTGTCAGCGAAGGAATACGTGTTGAAAAAGCTGAGCCTTTAAAAAACACATACAAGGTATTAAGCTCTAAACGCCCCTTGTCGCGAACAATCGGTTTTCAATACGGTCTATTCTACAGTCAGGACAAGGCAAGTTGCTTCGCTACACAAGTCGCTGATCCTAAACCAGGCATGACCGTACTTGATATTTGCTCGGCACCAGGTGCAAAAACTACTTACTTAGCTCAATTAATGAAAAACAACGGTGTAATAGGTTCCTTAGACTTTTCTAGGCGTCGAATGAACAGCTGGAAAACTGAAGTACGCCACATGGGCGTTACCATCGCTGATCCCGTCATAGCTGACGCTACCGCGTCATTGCCGTTCAATGTCAAAGCTGATGTAGTCATCTTAGATCCTCCATGCACAAGTACTGGTGTTTTCGCTAAACTACCTGCAGCTAAATGGCGTCTTACCTTGCATTCCATCGAGAAGATGGCTGAACTTCAAGAAACCATGATTAACCGTGCAGCAGAATATGTAACAGCTGGTGGCACATTAACCTACTCAACCTGTAGTATAACAATAGAAGAAAACGAAAATATAATTGACCATTTCCTTAAAAACCATCCCGAATACATGTTATCAGACATTGAACCAAAAATCGGTGTACCCGGCCTTAAAGGACTTGACAAATGTCAACGCCTCTATCCTCACTTACATCAATGCAATGGCTTTTTTATAGCAAAACTCCAAAAACAAAACACCTAAATCAAATTAATTCCCTCATATGGCACTTAAATAATTACCTGCATAAACCAACCTATAAAATATCCATTAATACTACTCTTTAAGCATATTCTCCAGCTGGATGATTATTAATTAGCTATTGATTAATAATGCCTTCACGTACTTTTTAAAAAACAAATAATATCTATCACAATATATACTATCTCAATAAATCGGGTTAATTGCTTATTTTTTCTGTAGTCATCCCTAATATTAATTTTATAGTTTTAGCATATCACTTTTTAGTCAGAGGTGCCTACAAGTATTTTTTAGATATGTTTTCTAATGGGCTTACATATTGCTAATAAGTTTTTTAATTTGAAAAGATTTGTTGTCAAATTTATTTTGTTAAGAACCAATTTAAGTTCGCTTTTCCAATACAAGATTGAGGCAAATTTGATGTAGTCTAAGGTAGAGCAGGTTGAAGATGTTCTTTTTCATGCTCTTGCACATCCAATGCGGCGAACCATCTTAGAAGTTATTGCCACTAATGAACAAGGGATAACTTATACTGAATTGATTACTGAATTAAAGTTGCCTACTGGTAAGCTCAACTATCATATTGAGCAACTAAGCGGATTGATTGCAAAGAATGACTCACGTCACTATATTTTAACCTCGTTCGGAAAAAAAGCGTTAAGTCATATTGATTTAGTAAAGAATACTGCTGAACCAGAAGATGATAACTACGTTCGTGCTGCATATCTATCACAGAGGTCTAGCATACAGCCAGCTTTGCGCTTTTTTATTCTATTGGGCTTAGCAGTATCATTTTTCTTCACTTTTATATGGAGTTTTATGGCGTATCTGGCGATAACAGAAGGTGCCCAATTATTGTTTATGTAGTTTTACCAATCTTGCTTACCTTTGGAATATGTCTTATAGGTGCGCATATCTACATTATCAAGAAAACACCATATTGGGTTAAAAGATTAGAACATAGATTTTTTAGTTCACCTTAATATATTTCTGTATACCATCTTAGTTGCTAATCTATTGACCAGCACATTTAAAATAAGAGTAATCAGCTTTTACTTACACATTTTTCTGTCTTTTGTTGCTACAACCTAGAAATAGCTGTCGCTGAAACGTCAAATATTATTTAATTCTTGCCTAAATTTCATTTAATATAAAATGAAAATTTGCGGTTTAATTATTAGGGCACAATCATTTTATTTTGATATTTTTGTTTATTATGGCTAAATTAAAAATGGTAAAAAACTCAGTAGAAGTGCTAAGATTTTTGGGTTTTTTGTATTTGGCAAAGGACTTCAAACATGACTTTGGCTGCGGCTATTGCTGAGATGCCTTGATCATATGCTGGGACAACTTCTAAAGTATCAAAGCCTATGATACGTTTATCGCATATGCCACACGTAAGATCAATCAAGTCGCCGGTTGTGATTCCGTCTGCTTCCGGGTTTTGAACAGCCGGCGCAAACGCAGGATCTAATACATCCATATCTATGGTCAAATACACATGTTCGTAAGGTGTAAGTTTCTCTTTAAGATATTCAATCGTTTTCTGAGTGCCTTCTTGTTTAATTTTATGAGTTGGAATAAAGTCAATGCCTGATTTTTTTGCGTATTTAAGTTCGTCTTGGCAGACTGATCGTGTTCCCACTTCGATAATTTTTGCTGGTTTTACTTCTTTGTTGATAAGCTGCATAAATGTTGTGTGTGAAAGTTTAAGCCCAAGAAATTCAGTACGTAAATCTAGATGTGCATCAAAACTGACTATGGCAGTACTTTTAGCCTTTTCTCCTAACCCCGCAATAATGCCATATGTAATCGTGTGTTCCCCTCCTATGGCCACCGGAACTTTTTCTTCCGCTATAATATCTTCAGTTACATGCCGAAGCATGTCCATAGTTTTTTTAGGATCAGCACTAACATGTAAATCGCCAACATCATGTATAGGAACTTCTTCTAAGTCCTGTCCACTTCGCAAACTAAATGTTTCAATATTTAACGATGCCTGACGTATTGCTGAAGGGCCAAAACGTGCACCTATACGGTAAGTACTGGTAATGTCAAATGGTACGCCGAAAACTATGTATCTAGCTTCATTGAAAGTTCTTTGATATCCGCCAAAAATGTTTGACTGCGAAGTGAACAACTCAATATAACTCATTATTCTTACCTGCAACAAATAATCAACCGATACGTGTGCAAAAAACTTTTCCACAAATATAATATGAAACCACCTAAATCTGCCTCTTTTTACTGGTCAATAACCCAATTTTGTGTTCCTAATTTTTCCGCATCACATACAAAACTTTAGCAAAATATGTACTGCATAAGGGAACTATCAGAATACTTGCTTCTATCCAATAAATTCTATACATTAAATGTTTTAACGGTAAAATCGAAAAAGCATCTCTGGTAACAATTGTTTGGCAATAAACATTAAATTTATTAGTGCTTCCCCTAATGCATTATGATTAAAGGGATTAGAAGTGTCACTCGCCTCGAAACTTAAGTTTGAAAGCCCCGGCGCATTCGCATCAACAGCGTTTTATGGCGTCGCAGGCATCATCTTACTCATTATGCTGCCATTAAGTGGCTTTCCACCACACGTAGCAATAACCGGTATTGCAAGTATAATAGCTGCTGCTGGACTATTTCTAAAACGCAGATGGTCTATATGGCTCATCTCAGCATTGTTCTTTGTGGTATCAACTTTTACATTATACACACTTTACTTCGTAATAGCTACTGACATGATCACAACTATATCCATGGGTGCATATGCTGTGCTAACTTGGATATTCACTATTTATGTTGCTATCAACCATAAAGAACTGCTAAGCTAAATCCAAATATTTACATTATTTTTTAGTATCAAAATTTTATTTGTCTACTTTTTAGACGATTTATTTTTTTAATAAACCTAACTTTAGCCAATTACATAATTTTTTTATGTATTTGTTTTTCAATAAATAACGCCGCATTTACTGCTAAATTAGAAAGATGTAAAATTTAACCCACATATTTTTCGTCATTCATCAGTAACGTATATGCTCACAATATGTTGTTTTAGACAAGAAACCCTGTTTTAATACATAAAATGTTTGATGGGGTGGTTTATTTGCTTGACCTTTTAGTTCGAGTATATGTGCCTTAGTTAAGATAATTCTTTAGGTTTTAAATATTAGATGTTGCTGTTTCTATTCCGCCTAAAAGATGTACAGTGACTGCTATGCCTTCCATTAGGCTTTCTCGGTTTTCAGGCACGATAACATATCCGTTAGCTCGGGTCATGGTTGATATGGCATTTGCGCCGCGTGAAACAATAGGTTCAGCCATTAAATCATCGTTCTTATGAAATACGCGTACTCGTACGTAGTTTTTACGTCCTGGTGTTGTAGTAATGCGCCTTGTTAAAACGGCCTTTACAGTTGGCCGTTTCTCTTCTTGTTTCATGCCTAGTAGTTTGCAGATTAATGGTCTAGCAAATACTTCAAAGCCTGTTATGGCTGCAATTGGATTGCCTGAAAGTATCATTACCGGTTTACGTTCTATGGCTGCAAGAGCAGTTAACATAGCTGGGCGCATGGCGATACCGTGAACGATGACTCCAGGTTTGCCTACCTTGTTCACCGCTTCAGGTACAAGATCTAGTCCACCTATACTTGTTCCACCTGTAGTTATTACTGCATCTGCTATTTTCAGCCCTAATTCAATGCATTCAGATATTTCGTCAATATTATCACTAACAATGCCCAGATCCAACGGTTCAGCATCTAGCTCGCAACACATGGCTGCAAGCATGGCTCTATTAGACTCATAAATTTGTTTTTCTTCGCGATCTTCTCCTGACTGTGCTAGCTCATTGCCTGTTGCTAATATTGCAATTTTAGGTTTCTCAATAACTTTAACTTGAGTAAATCCTAACGCGGAAAGTAATGCAATATAGTAGGGGTTGAGGCGTGTTCCAGCTCTTGCGGCTATATCGCCTTTTTTAATATCTTCACCTCGATGTATAATATTATCTCCTATAGCGGCCTGGCTCAAAACTTCAAGTTTTGTTTCCTTTCTTTGAGTATTTTCTAATATTATTACAGCATTTGCCCCTTTAGGTATGGGGTTTCCTGTCCAGATTTGCTTGGCTTCACGATGTGCTGGATCAGCTAGTTCATCACCTTCAGCGAAGCGGAAAAGTAACGGTTTTTGTTGCGATGCACCATTAGTGTCTTCAGCTCTTACTGCGTACCCGTCCATTGCTGAACGGTCAAATCTCGGCAAATCTTCCCTTGCTATAATATCTTCAGCTAGAACTCTATTGTATGCTTCTGTTATCGGAATAGAAATATCTCTGCATCGTTCAACCTGCAGAGTATCAAACCACAACTTCGACGCCTCATATGTAAATGTTAACTTCTGAAATCCCTTCTCAATAACCACAATACTTCACACAACACAGCATAAGCAGCAAACCATTAAAAGCATATCGGGAACTTCAATACATAATACAGTTAGAGAAATCAAAACCTATGTTCGTCTATACATAAGTCTTTTTTAAAATTTTTAATATACACAACTTACTATGCATGTATATTTTACTGCCGACTTGGTCTTGTGTTTCCTAACTATTATGTAACAACATCTATGATGGAAGCTATTAAATCATAAAAAGTAACTTATTATTAAATCATTGATAATAATTAGTTCCACCAAAAACCTTAGCTTAAAAGCAATATACATGCTTTAATTACATAGTAGTATAAGTGCTTTAGTTCTGGGTTATCTTTTTGAATGTATCTCGCATTTTTATGGCATCGATATCTTGCATTGGTGTTTCGCATATTATAGTTGGCCGAAGTTTATATTCTGCTATGCCCTGTGCAAGGTGTGAGAATTCAGGTCCGAAAGCAGGCTCATCAAGACTATGGTGACGTTTTTCTCCTGATTTATAAGTATATTCAATTTTACTAAAGTGACAGTGCATGTTTTTAGTCGCTTCCGTTCCCAGTTTCGTCTCTACTTCGGCTAATATATCCTTAAAGTCCTGCGCTGACCTGAGCGCTCCGCCGCCTCGGGCATGCAGGTGAGACCAGTCGATAACTAATTGTAATTGTTCTACTTCTTGACAGAGCGTTAAAATTTCATCAAGTGTGCCAAATTGGCTGTGTCTACCCAAAGTCTCAGGTCCCAATTTGACTTTATCAATTCCTCGTTCTCTAAGGGTATTGACTAAATCTTTGAAAGCGATTATGGCCTTTTGTAACGCTTCTGTCTTGCTGTTTTGGCCATAGTATCCTGCATGACAGACTACCACGTAAGCATCCATCCAGTTAGCTGCAGTTGCTGCAGCTATAAGTCGTCGCTTACTCTCTTCAACAATTTGTTTTTCACCTAGTAGATTGATGAAGTATGATGAATGGATGCTAACTAGAATATCGTTTCTTTTTGCTTCTTCTCCGAATCTTCTAGCAGACTCTTGAGTAATTTGGGGTGATTGTCCCCATCGTACTGCTGCATATTCAAATGCATCTAGTCCTTCTTCTTTAAGTAACTTAGGTATATCTGTTAATTCTGCTTTCATAATGCGAAATATTGGTGGAACTCCGGCGGGGCCAAAGCGTATGTGGTCAGCCATTTCATTACCTTAGCTTAATTTGATATCAATTTGAATGTTTTTCTCATTAAAAAAGTACACCTTCTGTATTTTTAATTCATCAATTTTAAACGCTTTACGTGTGTTTGGTATTTTGCTGTTGAAAATATAAGTTTACAAGTTAAATGAATTTTTAAGCATAGTTTAAATATGAAAATTTTTTGCACTGCTCAATTTAGCTATAGTACCTTTCATAAATTTTTACATCTGTTTTGGTGTATGAACGATTTTTATTCGCTTTATTTTTTGTAGCAAATATTTGGTTTCTGATATTTTATAGCTGCTGTTAAAATGCGTGTTTGCAGTCGCCATTTTTTAAGCGATGCTTTTATGTTCCCTGCTGGACTAGTGTGGGTGAGTAGATTTTACTGTTTTTAAGTTTACTCATTGTTAGTATATTGGTCGCTGTTATTCTGTTAAGTAATTATTTATGAAACTCGATTTAGTTGTGTTTTAACAAACTGTTGAATTGTTTTTTTATTAATAATCTTTCTAATGTAGATATTTTTTTCTAAACAATGCAGTAACTATTATTGCTGTCACAATTGCGCCGCTCAATACTAATACAAACATGTAGTCTGCACTTGTATTTTGATTTTTTTGGGGTTGAGCTGTTGATGGTTGATGTGATGGAGTAATTGTTGGATTCAAACTGGCTGTTTGATTCGGAGTTATTGCTAGTCGTGGAGTAGATGTTATTGCTGGAAATTTGCTTGTATCATTCCAATAGATGAAGTTGCTATATCCATATTTGTTGTCTGGCTCTAAATTGTCATCATAGATAATATCTAATTTAGTTCCGTATTGTTCTAGCAGATTGTTAATACCTACGCTAAGTGCATAAGAGATATTATCAGCCTCCCATAACCCCCAGATTTTATCTTCAGGTCCTCTAAAGCCATATGCATAGTTATCTGGAAGAACTACGGCGGTACGAGTTTCAACAGAGTTATCCTTTCTAGGATTATCTTGAATATACCTCCAGAACTTTTCTAATGCATTAAAATGCTCTTGTGTAAGAATGCTTTGTGTGTACTGTTCGTTAGAATCAAAAATTACAATGTACTTTGCGCCATTATCATAAGCTAAGATTAAGTCATTGTAAAGTTCTTCACCTGACTCAATATATGGCGGCTCAGTATATGTCCATGCAATTATTACTCCCCATTCTTTGTCTTGAATAGTTGCGGCTCCTCTACAAAGCGCTGCATTCAATTGCCTACTATAATTCCAGCCAAATTCAGCAAAAACTGTATCATATCCAGCTTTATAATCAAACCAGTATAGTGCATAATCAGATGTGTAGAGTGATAAATCTGTCCAGTTAGAATAACCTAACTTAAACCAATGATTGTAATTACTAATTCTTTCAGTATACTGTTTGCCTATATCTTCGTAGCTATCTGCTTTAGTGATTGAGGACCATGATGATAAGTCAAGTTGTTTTCCACCGAATTCATCACCATAATAGAACCCTAAAAATTTGTTACCCCAGCGATTTTTTGCGGTTTCTGTCCAGTTAGAAGCCGTAAAACTAGTCCAATTAACTCCGATTGGTACTTCTTGATATATAATGAACGCTAAACCTTTATCGTAAAGATATTGACAAGCTTCTTCAAGTTTTACAGTGTTGTTAGTTATACCTGTGCAGCCGAGTATGAATAAATTTGTATAACTGCAAACTTGGTCGGCTAGCTCTTTAGCTGAAGTTACATTTCCATATGCTATGTCGACACCTACATAGACATCTAGACCTGTTTGTGCTTTAGTGTTGTTGTGTAAATTTGAATTAATAAGAACTGCAGCTAGAATTATGAAGACGAGAACACCAACTATAAGTCGCTTAAGTCTCATCAAACAGATTTGAGGCTGGTTGCTTATTAATAATTTCCAAAATTAGTTCCAATTTTCTATGACTATTTTTTTTGCAGCTTGTATTGTAGCAAGTTTTTTATATAAATCCAAAAAAGCTTCGAATAGTCGGAATTTGTACATAGAGTGCAAGATAAGTAGTCAGTATAAGAATTCCAATAATTATGACGGCAAGGACATAGTCGCCTCGCTGAAGCTTGAGTGCAAAGAGGTTGGTACGTTTTTTAGTAGCTCCCCAGGCACGTGATTCCATGGCTTCAGCTAGTTCCAAGCTACGTCTAATCGCACTTACAATGAGTGGGATAAGTACCGGAACGTAGTTACGTATGCGTTTCATAAAGTTGCCCTTTTCTAGCTCTAAGCCGCGGGCTTTCTGGGCGTCCATTATGGTTTGAGCTTCTTCTGCTAATACAGGGACGAAACGGACGGCTGTGGTAAATGCAAATGCAAATTCGTACGGTACTTTTGACTGCTCTAGTGCTAGTCCTAGATGATCTGGGGATGTTGTTAGAAAGAATACTGAGAAGGATTCTACAAGTACCACAAATCGCAATGTCATCGAAACAGCGTCTTCTAGAGCTTTTGCTGTAAGAATATAATTATTACCCAAGAAGCTTGAGGCTATGTTAACTACGAATATGAATGTTGCAAGGAAGGCTGCGCCCCTAAGTGAACGAATCCACTGTTTTTGAACTCTAGCTAAAAATACAAATGGAATTTGAAGTAAGAAAAGTGCCGCTAAAGGAATTATTGAGCCAATAATTATTGCAGCGATGAATATCGCTATAACGTAAACAAACTTTACGCGTGGATCTAAATTGTGTATAGGTGAATATACTTTGCGGAATTTTAATCCATCAAAAACACTCATCTATCATGTCTCCTTTCGAGTGTTTTTTGCAGCAGTGCTTTTGCTTCATATATATCAATTATGTTTTTGGGTAACTCTGCTTCATTTAATTGGGTGAAAATCTGTGCAATTTGTGGTAGGACAATTGATGACTGCTCAAGCAATTTAGGGTCAGTTAGAATATTTTTTCCTTCCCCATCAGCAATAATTTTTCCCTGACGCATTAGCACAACTCGTGGATTGCATTCAGCAACAAATTCCACATCATGAGTGACCGTAACTATAGTTTTGCCTTGCGTCTGAAGTTGCATTATGAATTGGCGAAGGTTCTCTTTTTGTTGATGATCTTGACCTATTGTTGGCTCATCTAGTACAAGTACCTGTGGATCCCACGCAAGTACACTTGCTAAAGCAACTCTTTTTCTTTCGCCACCACTGAGCATGAACGGAGATGTTTTGCGGTATTGTGATATGCCCAGTAAGTTGACTGCCCAGTCAATGCGTTTCTCTATTGCTTCAGATTCATATCCAAAGTTCTTTAATGCAAAAGCTATTTCGTCATCAACAGTTTCACTGAACAGTTGATGGTCGGGGTTTTGAAAAACAAAACCAACATTTCTAGATAAGGCGGCAACGCTGGTCTTAGTGGTTTCAACTCCATCGACAAGTACCTTGCCAGTAGTAGGTTTAAGTAATCCATTAAAATGCTTGATTAGAGTAGTTTTACCTGCGCCATTTTGGCCCATTATAGCGACAAATTCGCCGTTTTTAATAGTTATAGAGACTCCTTTTAGAGCTTCAACATTGCTAGTATAACTATAGTGTACATCTTGAACTTCAAGCATGGCTTTTTAGTGCCTCCCGCAGTAAATCCGCCATTTCTTCTGAACATAGCGGGGTTTTGTTATGCAGTTGAGCGCCTTCTTTTTGCATTAGTTCATAGAGTAAAGTTGCTTTAGGAATACCAACACCTAAAAGTCGAGTCTCTTCATTTGTTAATATCTGTCGAGGTTCACCATCAAAACGTACTTTACCTTTATCCATTATTATTATGTGATTGGCATATTTTGCTGTTAAATCTAAGCGGTGTTCGACAAGAATAACAGTTAATCCAAGCTTTTTGTTTAGTTCATAAATTACGTCAAAAATTTTTTCTGCGCTTAATGGATCTAAAAAGCTTGTTGGTTCATCTAATACGATTATATCAGGTTGCATTGCCATTACGGACGCCAAGGCAACACGTTGTTGTTGTCCACCTGACATTTCATGTGGTGATCTCTCACGTAGATCATATATGCCTGTTAGATTAAGTGCCCAGTCTACGCGTTCACGCATTAATTTGCGGTCTAATCCAAGGTTTTCCAGTCCAAATGCTACATCTTTTTCTACGCTTAAAGCAAAGAGCTGATTTTCTGGATTCTGAAAGACTAAACCAACATGTTTAGCCATTTCATAAGTCGGGTGCTTAGATGCGTCTAGGCTTGAGACAAGAATTTCGCCTGTAAGTTCTCCTTGATAAAACTGAGGAATTAATCCGTTGAATGTTCGACACAAGGTAGTTTTTCCGCATCCACTTGGTCCAGTAATCAAGACGAATTCGCCTTTCTCTACTTTTATAGAGACATCACTGATTGACGGATGCGATGCGCTTGGGTACGTGTATGAAAGGTTTTTTGTTTCGATGAGCGCCATCAGCTTGTGCCTTGCATAGTTAGCCATACAACTGCTTCATTTAAGAGTAACTACTCAGATTTGGCTAAATTTTCCTTCAACAGACGCAAACATCGTTTTAGACCTGATTTGATCTCGCCTTTACCGTTGACTCCTGCTGCCATGGCGTGACCCCCGCCCATTCCCTTAAGGGCTTCGCCTAGAGGTTTAGCAATATCTCTTCCTAGATGTATACCGGTTTTTTCAGTAAATTCTCTAGTACATCTTAGACTAATTTCTATATTTTCACCTTTTTGGCCTGCCACTGCAGACATATGTGCGCCTATATCTGTTAATGCTCTTGCTGCAGAAGCCTGGAACGCGCTCACATGGCTGAAAGCAATTATCCAGTTGTTAATACGTACAATCTTTGCTCGTCGGCACGCTTTTACTCGTGCAACTCGTTCACTAAAATCCATAGGTATGGCAAGCATAGCAAGGACTTCTTGAGCATTCACACCGTTATCTACTAGATCAGCTACTGCCTTGAAGGTAGATGAGCTAGCAAGGACAAAATGTCGAGTATCAAATGCCATACCTAGAAACAGAGCTTTTGCCTCATTCAAATTAGGTTTCAGGTTGGCTTCTTTATAAAAATCATATACTATATCGCATGTAGAGGCAGCATCTTCGATAGTTATACAGACTTTGCATATACCCTGCGTATCTGGATGCACTGCATGATGGTCAACAACGGCTATTGGTACTTTAGTTTTACTTACCTTTTCTATTAAGTTGCCAAGTTGTTGAATAGTATTAGTATCAAGTAATATGATGACTTGTGCTTTATCAACATCTGGATGCAAATTAACTTTTATTGGTAGAAAACTGCATATGTGTTTGCTCAATCTACTTATGCCTAATCCTGTTCCGATTTCGCTGGTTATGTCCGGTCTAAGCTTTTTTAGCAGTCCTTGGAAAGCATAGGCACTACATACTGCGTCAGGGTCGCTATTATGGTGGCATAATAAAAGAACATTGCCTGCCCTATTTTGATCTATTAATTCAAGAATTTGATTAAAACTCATGTTAATTTTCTCAGGTAAGTTTCAATTGCTTTAAAAGCTTCAGCCACAGCTTCGTCCACAAGTGGTTTATGCTTTATACCTTTGGCTGTTTCTGAAAGTACTAAATCAACCTCAACACTCAAATCTACCGGTTTAACGCCCTCGGCTTCAACGTAAATATCTAGCTTATCAACTATTTTTGGAGAAACTTTGGAAAAAATATGTTTTCTGGCAGCTTCCTCGGCAGCTGCGCAGACTTCTTCAAATTGTTTCTCAGTTAATTCAGGTAACCCAATGTCCACTAATCTACACCCCTTTTAGGAGGGTGAAGATGATACTGGACTAAGGTCTTCTTGGAGTTTGGTCTGAATTTCTTTAAGTTGGCTGCGCATACGTTCTTCTTGACGTGCCATCACTGTTGTACGCGTACCCAAGAGTTCTTTGCGTTCATTGAGGTCTTTAACTACATCCGCTTTGTTTGCTTTAACTAGCAGCGATCCTGCAGCTTTGTATATTATTGCATCATCAGCAGTTTTTTGCAGTTCGGCAAGAGTTTGATCAATTTCGCTTGATTCCATATCTACTTGCTGTTTTTGCTGTAAAATAGTCTGTAACGTCTGTTGAAGCTGCTGAAGCCTCATTAGGCGTTCTTGAACTTGAGGAGGTAACTTTGAAATTTCGTCACTCACAACTAATCCTTCCGTCAACAAAAAACACGCCCAATTAAATAAGCATTATCCACCGCTACAGAAAAGTTTAGGGTTGTAATAGCCACAATTGAAAAATCAAAATACTTGCTTATGCCTAATATTATAAATTATTACCTATAAGACTAGTAGATTAGTTACTAACAAATCATTAATAGTTTGTACTGTAATGTTTGGGATTATTGTAACTCATATTTTTCGCCCATCTGTTTCTTTTAATAATTAGCAATATCGTTCTAATCAAAGCAATATGCGGCATTTTGTAATGGCTATAAAAAAAATCAAATCAAACTTATTTGCCCATTGTTAAACTCTTTACTTTATTAACGTGCTAAGTCGAGTTTTAGTAACTGGTAATTGGGATAATTTTTTAACATATTAAAGACAAAACATTGCCCGTCGTATGTCTATGAGTTAGTGTACTATATCGATGCTGCGTAAATGCAGCTATTCTATATGATATGTGACTAATTATTTGTTTTTGTAGTCAACAAAGTTAGATGAATTTTTATCTGTCTGCACGATGTTTTACTGCTTTACTGTCTTATTCTACTGTGAGTATCACATGTAGAAAAGTTAGATTTTATAAGTTGCTAGAGGCAAATTTTTGATCAGTAGGTCTTGTTTTTTGCAGCTATTGTAGATTGGCGTTGTATGTATGGTTTTAGTGGAAGGAAAGGTTTTTAGTGTGGTTATCCTATGAGAATTGGCGAATAGCGTTAAGTGTAAAATAAGAGGTTTAAGATTATGTCCGTATTTGCAGCACCTGGAGCATATGACCGTGCGA
>CAYSWL010000002.1:0-50778 GCA_964434745.1 uncultured Candidatus Bathyarchaeia archaeon
AACATCATCTGTAATATTGGCCGGAGAACTACTGTCAAAGGCAGAAAAACTCCTAGATGAGACCATACATCCGACTGTAATTATTGATGGCTACAAAAAGGCTAGTGATAAAGCCCAAGAAGTCCTCAACAGCATGGCAACTCCAGTGAGCGAAAAAGATGATGCAACATTACTTAATGTTGCTCTGACGTCGATGGGAAGCAAAGGCATCACAGGGGCTAAACAACGCTTTGCTCGATTCGCCGTTGACGCCGTAAAGCAGGTTGCTGAGACAAGGGATGGAAAACTTAGAGCCGACATAGACCTTATTAAAATCGTCAAGAAACATGGCAAGAGCCTAGAAGACACTGAACTTGTCAAAGGCATGGTCATAGACAAAGAAGTCGCCAGCAGCGAGATGCCCAAACACGTGCATAACGCAAAAATTGCTTTGCTCAACGCTAAACTAGAGATAGAAAAAACTGAGTTCGACGCTAAAATTAATATCGAAAGACCCGAACAAATGCGACTTTTCATCGACGAAGAAGAACGTATGCTCAAAGATATGACAGACCAAGTGCGCACCACGTGTGCAAACGTGTTATTCTGCGAAAAAGGCATCGACGATATAGCATTGCACTATCTAGCAAAAAATGGCATACTCGCAGTAAAAAACGTCAGCAGCAGCGACATGGAAAAACTCGCAAGAGCCACAGGCGCAAAAATCATCTCCCGCATCAAAGACCTATCAACTGATGCACTTGGGCAGGCAAAAGCAGTCGAAGAGGTCAAAATCGGTGAAGACAAACTCATCTATGTCCGCGAATGCAAGAACCCCAAAGCCGTAACCATCGTCATCAGAGGCGGTTCTGAACACGTAATAGGTGAGGCAGAACGTTCACTGCGCGATGCTCTATGTGTGGTCAGAAACGCAATTGAAGATGGCAAAATTGTTCCCGGTGGCGGCGCACCCGAAGCCGAATTATCAAGACAACTACGTAGCTACGCGGTCAAAGTTGGCGGACGTGAGCAACTAGCAATAGAAGCATACGCTGATGCTGTTGAAGCTATTCCTTTGATATTGGCTGAGAACGCAGGCTTAGACCCCATCGACATCATGGTGGCCCTTCGAGTCGAGCACGAAGGCGAACACAGCCCATACTTTGGCGTTGATGTATTTTCAGGCAAAATCAAAAACATGCTTGAGCTTAACGTCATCGAACCAATACGAGTAAAACAACAGGTAATCAAGTCAGCCACCGAAGCGGCAAACATGATACTGAAAATCGACGACTTAATCGCAGCCAAAGGCATGGACAAAGAGCCTAAAATGCCAAAGTCCCCTGAAATGCCAAGCTACGATTAACCCCATCTTTCTTTTCTTTAAAGAGGTGAAGCAAATGTATAGAGACGAAGACGATTGGATGCCTAGCTGGTTTAGACGAAGACGACACCCCTTCTCTGAACGAAGCTTATTTGATGAGTTTGAAGAGCACATGAAAGAAATGCACGAGTATATGCAACGCGAATTCCAAGAATTGGCTAAAAGAGCACCAAAAGACCTACGACAAACAAGAGTATTGCCGGATGGTTCAAAGGTAGAAGAATGGGGACCATTTGTTTATGGCTATACCATGAAGATTGGTCCTGATGGTAAAACTCAGATTCGCGAATTTGGCAACATAAAAAGGCAACCACAACTTGGCAACAGAGTAGCAGTCGACATCAAAAAGGAACGAGAACCGCTAGTTGATGTTTACCTTGTAAACGGCGATGTTAAGATTATTGCTGAGTTACCAGGCGTTGATAAAAGTGACATCAAACTCTATGGCACAGAAGATACGTTAACGATTTCTGTGGAAAAGGCTGAACGTAGCTACTACAAAGAAATTGAACTACCAACAAAAGTTGACATCAGAAAAGCCCATTCAACTTTCAAAAACGGCGTACTTGAAGTAACTATACCTACCCACAAAGAGGGCCAGCCAAAAGGCGAATCCATAAAAATCGATTAAAATCTACCTACTCTTTTTTTATATTTGTATGGCTGTTGTGAAACTCCGTTAAATGTAACTTCATATTACAAGTCTTTTCTAGTTTATCATGTTCTAGAGGTTTTTTCTTAATCTCTGCAACTCCTTTTAGGGTTCTTTCCTTTAGGTCGGTAATTTATTTGGAGTAAAGTAGTTATATGGACGACGGTTAGCTTCATGGTTAAGTTAACCTTAATTGTTTGATGTAGTTTTGGTATCGTGGGTAGAATTTGCTCGCTTGTCTTGCTAATGCCATATAATGCTTAGCGCCTACTCTTTTTGGAACTCTGCCCTCGATGAAATCTGCTACGCTTTCAGGAATCTCTAAGTCTATCATTTTATCGAAAGCAAATTTCCGCAAGTATTTAGGCATAACATAGTCATTAACGTCGTAGTAGTGTGAGCAACCCTCTGTAATGAAGTCGCCTTTGGCTTGTTTTATGAGGTCTAATGTGTATTCTGAAAAGTGTCCATAGTAGGCTTGTTTTTCTCCTCTAAACATTGCGAGTTCGCAGCGATAAAAGCCGTTAACCTGTTCAGCGGCCTTGAAGTTGTTAATCATGTAGCGTGCTTCAATAAGTCTTAGTCCTGAGTCTAAAAGAAGGTTATAGAGTGCTTGATACTTTATAGGTGCCTTTGGCAGTTTTCTTAATGAATCAACTATTTGCTCTTCAGTTGGAATCTTTAAGTCGACACCACAAGTGACTTTTGGTAATGCTTTGCGGAAACAGTCCAAATATTCCTTGTTTGCGCCCATGGCTTCGTAAAAGTTGAGCATTGTTCTAAGTGCCAAAACAAGGTGGCGTTTACCTTTCTTGATGTCAGCAAACATTGAGACTATTTCAAACGGGTCATGAATTGTAGTGATGTAACGGTTCAAATATCTTGTTACATCGTCTTTGAAGTCTTCACTATACCCTTCACTTTCCATCCACCGTGCAAATTGGGGCTTAATTTGAAGCCAATTTAGAGAATTAATGGTGTTTTCATGACGATTTTGGCTGAAGCTCTCTTTAAAAAGGCACTCTGGAGCCCTTGACAAGAGTTCGAATCTCTTCCGGGCTACCACTTCCCCGCGTGAATTTATGCGATTTTGAGTTTGGCTTTTTTGGATGTTTTTGAGCATTTGCTGTTTTAATGCGTACGCGAGTTGGGTGAGCTGTGCTTGTTCAAGTTGGCTTTGAGTGATTTCGGTTCGGTGAGGCTGGGTTAGTGCTTCTTTTATGAGGCTTTCTTCGGGGTTAAGTCCCCAGGCTCTGATGATTTCTTTGAGTGCGTCGATTTTGTTGAAGCGTGTTTTGGGTTTTATGCTTAATCCTGATGCTGTGTAGACGTCGCGGAGGAATTCTATGACTTTCATGTATATGTCGTGGTAGGTGCTTATGGTTATTTCCGCTTCTATGTGGATATGTACTGGAATGGTGCCTTTTTATAGGTCGCGTTTGACGTGGCGATACTGAAGCTTAGCTAGCGTACCTATTCAAAATCCGCTTAGGGCTAGCATTGTGATTATTACCCGTTCGCGAAGGTCTGTGATGTCGAGTATCTTTTGTAGCTCTTCAGGTATGGTGCTCTGTCTTCGTAGACGCTTCTTTTGCTTAGGCTGTAGGGCAATTCGAGTTTTAATTCGTTGCAGCGGAATAAGGTTTTGACGCCTTTGACGTGGTTGCTTACACTTTCTGGCGCCAAGTTTTCGGCTTGAAGGTTTGCTACGAAGTCGTCTAGCATGCTGCTTGTTTGCGAGAGCGCTTTGGGTTTGGGGTCGCCGTCTTGGTCTTAGCAAGCTTTGAAATAGAAAAAACAATAGAAGTGCCCAGTGTAGACATAGAGAGACTGTCTCCAAGCAGCGACCAAATTCTGCTAGTACTGCGCCTAATGCAAAAACCCAAACAAAACAAACCCGTCTCACTCCTGATCAAAGCCAGCGTAATGGAATGGCAAACAATCGAAAAGCAAGTTAGGCACATTGTCTCACAACTCGAAGGACCACAAGAATTTAAAGAAAAAATCTTGGTCACAGACAGCGCAACCAAAGGCTTCGCAAGCCAATACGCACCCGCAGACCTGCAAAAATTCAACCAAGTTCTACAAAAACTCCTAAAAGACCACATCATAGACAAAGTAGTTCTAGCCCCAGTCAGCGAAAGTGAAATCAAACAAGTTTACCAAAGATGGTTCGGACTTGAATGTACCAAAACTCGCGCGAGCAACGGGCAACCCCCGTGCATGACACTTTATGGACTTGAACAATGCGCAGGCGACTATGTGCTGCAAACTGACAGCGACTGTATATTCTTACGAAAAACACGTAACCACGACTACCTTGGCGTAATGATCCAGATTCTGGAAAACGATTCAACAGCGGTAATAGTTGCATTGTCAATTACATACGAAACACCACAACCTTACAAAAGAGAAGGCGAAAACGGACCCTTCAGGGTAGAAGTCAGATGCTGCCTCCTAAACATGGTAAAACTAAGGTCAATTTTGCCATTAGCGAACGAAATTGAAAATGACCTGCTAAAGTTACCCTGGCACCGCAGTATAGACCGGGCTATAAAGGAAGAAAAAGTCTCTTCTTATCGTGGCGGAAACCCACAAATATGCTTCGTCCAAATTCCAAACTTTTGGAAGATTGACCTCAACGACTGGATGAACATCATTGATGCCGCAGAAGCCGAAACTTTGATTTCAGAACAACTAAACAAAGTACAGCTCGTCGGAGAAGCTGCAGACTGGATAGGCAAAAGAAATGAAGATATGGTAATATTGATGCGTGGAAAAGATGTTCCGATCCCTAAAATACGCAGCGCCATTGCATCCTTACAGGTGCAATTATTCAAAGACTGGTCCGCAGTTATCGTAGATGCAGGATCTTCGAATGGGACTGAAGAACTCTACAAGTACGCACTGAAACAGGTGTTTGGTGACAAAGTTACTTTCGTTCGCAACAAAATCCCTATGAGCCCTATGGAAAATATAGACTACATAACCAGCAGCATATGTACCAATTTACAATCGATAGTCGTTCACCTATACTTAGATGACGCTCTAGTCGGAACAGACACTTTGTCAAAAATCAAAGAAGCCTTACGACAACGGGGCAGATATCACCGTAGGATCAATGCTAAGAGCCGATAAGCAAGCAGAATATGTTGTTGATTTCAAGAATCCGCGTGAGAATCGAGGCGGAAATGTCTGGCTCCATCTAAGAACATACCGCAAATACCTGTACGACAAAATACCTAAAGATTACTTCCAAATAGGCGGCAAATGGATCAAGCACAGCGAGGACGGGGCATTCATGGTCCCAATTGTTGAGCTAGCCAAAAACCCTGTGTACATTAAAGATACGATATATTTTTATGGACCATCAGAAGACAAGCCAACAGAAACACCCAAGAAAGAGAAGAGCTCATAAGTAAAATCATCGCAAAATCCTCTCTGGAGGAAAGAACTTGACCAAACGACCAATCATTTCAGTTATAGGAGACACTCACATGGAACTGGGCGGAGCCAAATGGAACTCCGCACAAGAGCTCGGAGAAATGCTAACAACCGCAGGCTACCGCATAATGACTGGCGGACTCGGAGACCTACCAAAAGCAGTTGCGAAAGGGGCTAGGAAATCACTCACCTACAAGGATGGTACTTTAATTGCCATCCTTCCCGGTTTTGATCCATCGCTTGCCGACGACTACGCAGACATAACAATCGCTACAGGCATAGGCCAAGCAAGAAACCTAATCATTGCCAACAGCGACGCAGTCATAGCCATCGGTGGCGGCGCAGGAACCCTCTCCGAGATTGCATACGCTTGGGCACTAAAACGCCTCATAATAGCTTTCGATCTGCCAGGCTGGAGCGGTACTCTATCAGACCATAGAATTGACGATAGGCAAAGATATCCTCAAATCCAAGAAGACAAAGTTTTCAAAGCAACAAGCAGTGCAGGAGCTCTCGATATACTCAAAGAATATCTTCCAAAATACACATATAGACACAGTGGCATAAGAATCAAAGAATAACAATCATCTTTTACCACTTTTGTTTTTTTACTTCCGTTGGAGTTATAGTATTGCTTCTTGTTTATACAGGACCTGTGGATTGTTATTTTTGTTATGATTGTTATTTTGCATTAAACGATTTTATACTACTACATTTCAATAATTCTTCTAGTTTATAACGTATGGCAGTGAAGAAAGTTATTGATTGATCTTTGGGGTTTTTTGCACCTTATCTAGCTTAAATGCTTTGATGGAGCAATATTTTTATTATAGTTTTCATACTATAGTGGTATAGTAAATTTACTATGATTCTATAGTGAATTGCATATAAAATTGATGTGAATATAGAGGAAAACAAAGATGGATACTACTACACGTCGAATCCTAGATGTGATATCATCTAGCATAGGTGATCCTTTGTCGATTAATCAATTAACTGAACGAATTAAAGAAAAATACGGTTCCGCTTACTATGCAAACATTTACCAAAAACTACAGGAACTGAAGAATGCAGGCTTCTTAAATCTGGACATTATGGGAAGAGCTTCTATCATAAAACTTAACTTTCAAAATTACTTATTGATTGATTTGCTCTCAGAAATTGATATAGATAAAAAGATGGACTTCTTAACAAAGAGAAGTGATTTATTTGCATTTCTAACTGAAATGGATGAATCTCTTACTGATAATTGCGCAATAAAATCAATCAGTTCAATAAATCCAACAAAAAATATTAAACTAAACAGAATGGAATTACTCTTTCTTCTGGGTGAGACGTCAAGTTATCATGACAAGACAATTGAGCTTTACAAAGAAATGTTAAAACTACAAAATAAGCATAACTTAAAAATTAACAATCTTATACTGGATAAACACGACTTCTATAATCTATTTACTTCAGATGAAATCAACCCTATTAAAGAAGCCTTAAGTGAAAAAATCACCTTCTTCTGTCCTCAAGCTTTCTGGAGCGAAATCAAAAAAACTGCTGAAAAAACTGAAATTCGAACAATCAAATCAGAAACAAAACCGGCAAACATATCCGATTTAGACCTAATCTACAACCTCAATAGGTTTGGATATAGAGAATTCGGTTCTCATCTCGCTCAAGGTAAAAAATTCTGCATCGAATACATAATAACAGCAATATTGCTCCAAGACGATGTAAGACAAACAGAGGCTATAGCAGTGATTCTTGCAAAAAACAACTTCAAGAGCAACATGCTGGCATTTTTAAGTCAAAAATTCCAGACCGCCGGAAAACTCATAGGCATACTAAACACCTTGGATGAAATCAAGCCAACAACAGAAATCGGGAAAACAATAGACATTCTAAAAGCATATAATACAGAAGAATTGCCGGCTAATAAAGAAAGCATCCGCCAAAAGTTGAGCCTATACAATGCTGTGTGACAAAAGTGCACTACTTGATGTACTAGAGGTTTTAAATGAGGACCTTACCCGAAAGATTATCCTCATAGCCGCCGGCGGAACAGCAATGACACTACTTGACCTAAAATCATCTACAATAGATATTGATTTCACCATTCCTAGAAACGATCTCGCAGAATTTGAACGCGTTCTAAAAAACAACCCTCCGGGTTATAAAGTGGATAGATGGCCAGACGGGTGTGTTTTCTGCCAAACGTTACCTGATGACTACATCGATAGAAGCATCAAAATAAAAGAGTTCAGCAGCATATCGCTAAGAGCTCTCCACCCCGTCGACATAATAGCCACAAAAATTGGTAGACTAAACGAAAGAGATGTCCAAGACATAGAATCATGCATTAGAAAATGCAAAATTTCAAAAGCAGAAATAAAGGATAGGGCATTATTGGTAGCTCCAACTTACGTCGGACCAGAGAAAGATTACCTCTATAATATGAACTGGGTGCTCGAAAATTTCTTCAAAAACACATCCAACTAAATCAAACCGTGTGCTTTGGTGCTCTACAGTTTGTTGTGAAAAGATACTTTTTTACAAAAGCCCACCAACAAGCTCGTATAACTATTTTGTTTTCTTTTTCACGGCACTTTTTCTCCGACTTTGAACAGACTTCACAGCATTTTCCATATCAAAATGCTCATATCAGGAAAACGCCACCATATGCAATACTAAAAACCAACACTGAAAAAGCTACTCCAACAGACTTCAGAGACGCATATCTCAAAAAGTATGGACTTTTCCCATGCGCTGTGCAATCCTAAAAATAGCTTTTGAACAGGTTCTTATTGCCATTAATACAACGCCGGAAAAATCCAAATTCAGGGATTCATTGTAAAACAAAGTTACATAAAATGGCATTTTCTGTTCTTTTGGATCCTTTTTGGAACCGTCTAAGTCAAAGACCTGTTTTAGGCAATCAACCAGCTCAGAGATAGCAACCTGCAAGGCGTCAACTTTTTGTTCCACCCGCTCAACGGCCAAAGGCATAGCTAGCCGCTTTTGCGCCACCTCCTCTGGGTACTCTCATGACCTATACGGCTGGGCGGGCTTTTGTTAATCACGCCACAGTTTGACCCGTTGAGTCTTTTAAGATGTAGCTGCCAACCTCCGTCAGTGACTTAGCTTCATCGCTGTAGACCTCTACCATGAGCTTATGCAATGGCACATAATCCTCACTTAGCTGCATGCCAAAATGGTTCTCCAATATCCAGCGCGTCTACTCGATGATGCGACCAATGCGCACTTTGAGTTCGTTTAAGTCAAAGACGCGGACCTTGCCTGGATGAATAATTACGTGGCGAGGCGTACGAACAACACGCACACCGCCTATTTTTACATCAAGCTTTTCCCAGTTCCGAGGATCACCAAGCTTGCGCCAATCAATGCACGATGAGCCATCGGACCTGCGCTGCTCAGGCCGCAATACCACGAATTTGATCGCGTAATTCTTCACTCCGACGACCTCGCGCGGAGCGTTCTCACTCCCAGTGAGGATTTTTGAACCATACGGCATAAGGCTGTAAATCGCGGATTCAGAGTGGCACTGCAACCGCAACGCACCCATGGTAATGAGTTGCTTTTTCTAGTAATGCACGTTACTCTCACAGCAGCCGGCTAGCCTTGCTGCTTGCCTTTGGCTATTGTCTGCGTCCAGTGCGTCCAAGATGTCAAGGGCACGCTTTGGCAAAGACCCCAAGACTTCAAAACGGGCATTGAAGTTTTGAAGTTTCAAATTGCGCCTAGTAAGCTTTGAGCCTTTAGCGTGCCGGGCCAAAAAGTTACCTCACAAAAACGCAAAAGTCCAAAAAAGTTAGCTCAAACAAAGAAAAAGGGGGGAAAAAGCAATTCTCCGAGGCAAAAACCGTACAGAATCATGCCTGAGTGCCCGTCTCTTCCGGGCTACCAAAACACTTTCTCTTTTCGCGAAAAGAGAACCTGTGCTAAGAGAAAACCCTTCTGTTTCTTTTTGTGGCTGATTGCGAACTTGGCTCAGAATTACCCAGTTTTGGATTATATTTTGGCTCGGTTTGGTATTAACACTCAAGTTGTTAGTCGTTTGTACGAGGTAAGTAATTTTTTGTGCTATGAAGACTTTGTCTTGTTGTGTAAATGCTTTAAGTTGTGCATAGCGTTCTGTCGGGGCTAGCGGAAGTGCTATATCTGACGTAAAAGATATTCCAGTAATTTTCTTCTATAAAAACAAAAAAGAATGGTGATATGCCGATTGTTGCGTATTCCTTTGATGGCATACTTTATCGTTTGGTTGAATATAAAACTCCATTATTAGACGAAATGTATAGCGAAAAAGGACAGATGCCGACTTAGAATCGGAGTAAAGCTATCTTCTGTTGTTGCCAGGGTGTTTTTTTGAAGGCTCGGCGAGATTGGGTGCTGTAGGCAGTTAAATTTTTGGGCGCTACATTATTGTTTGCCTTTGTGATTTTGTTGAAATGTTAATTATAAGATGTTATATAGTAATTATAGGCTATGTATAATGAAGGAAAAAGAATTAACCACCATACAACTCAAGAAGTCTATAGTTAATGAGCTAAAAAGTATCCGAAGATACCCCAGAGAAACCTACAATGAGACTATCGCTAATTTAATAAAAATAGCAAAAGAAACCAAGACCCGAAGACAATACGACGAATTTCTCCATAAGATTCAACAGGCAAAAATGAAAGAATTATGGGACAACACTGAAGATGAGGTCTGGGAACATGCTTAAAGCCGGAGATGTTATAATTGCAACTCGCCTATTATGGTGATGTTTTCGTCATCTATTGTCAGGAACATGCTTAAAGCCGGAGATGTTATAATTGCAACTGTGCAATTTACGGACACTTGTGAAGTAAAAGTTAGGCCAGCAGTGGTTTTATTTGAAGAGTATGGAAACGTTGTCATAGCTGGGATAACTAGCAACCTCAAGATGAGTGGAATACCGCTATTGGAAAGTGAGGGCGCTATAAAAGATAGTGTAATAAAATTAAACTATATCTTTACTATTTCCAATGAAATGGTGTACAAAGTCATTTTTCATTTAAGCAAAGAAAAAAAGCGATTAATATTTGAAGAATTTAGCAAGAGACTTGGCGATCTAAAAACTTAACTTTAATGTTTGTCTTTTTCGGCTAAACACGTTTAATAGTACTAATAAGATGCAAACTATTGAGTTCGGGTGCTTAATTCAAGATATCTTGTATACTGTTATTTGAAAAGAGTCTTAAGTAAGTTAGTTTAACAGGTTAATTGGTGCAAATGAACTCGGCTTTAACAGTAATGGCAATATTTGCATTGATGTGTCTATTAGTTGTCGAGTTGCAAATTGTTGATGTTGCACAGGCTAACCCGCTAATCCAAAAACCTGTTCTCCCACCTGATGATTCGTTGCCCCTCAAATTTCAGTAATATTTCCAAAGAACAATAGCATATTATCAACAGATATTCTGATTTTTGAATTCACCATTAGCGAACCAGAATCGGCTAATGACTTTTTTATGGACTTAGATGAAATTTATTATCGTAGCGATTGGCAAAACTTCCAAGCTGCTGTAATGGCTAATCCAGGGTCAAATTTCCTATCGTTTTCACGCAATTTTACACATCTCTCTGAGGGAAACCATAGTATACAAATTGATGTGCCAGCAACATTTTGGAAAATAGAAGGCGCAGAAAGTAAATATTATCTGATGAACAACTCAGCAATCGTTTACTTCGTAATTGATAAAACAACATCAGTAGTCACAATAGCACCATCAAAACAACAACCAACCTTAAGTCCTTCTATAACAGCTAGCTTAACTCCGCCTATAAAAAGTATAAACCATGGCTTAAGCGATTTGGAATTATCAATCATAATTGGCATCGTAAGCTTAACTATCATGGTCGGGATAGCAGTATTTTTAAGGAAAAAATATGAATCCAAGCAAAGTTTTCATTAAATTACTGCTCTGTTTAGGATTTTTTTATTTGTTAAAGTGTTGTTTGGAGATATTTATAAACTGCATAAAGTAACGGTGAAGTGAGCAACAATGAAGTTAACTCTAGCAGTACTGCTCATCTTTACGTTAATAGTCTCATCAGTTGCTATAGTGCAAATTGTTGAGATAACAAAGGCGGATTCTAAAACCATTACCGTTCCAAATGATTATCCAACAATTCAGCAAGCTATTAACAATGCCTTAGCTGGTGATACAGTATATGTCAAAAGCGGAATGTATAATGAAAGCTTAACCATCACAAAATCATTATCGTTAGTGGGTGAGAATAAAGATTCTACCCTTGTAGTTGGCTCTGGAAATACTGCTTGCCTAATACAACATGATAATGTTACTGTTAGTGGTTTTACGTTTAGAAGACCATCAACAATGCGTTGGCATTATGATATTCATCTCTTGAATGTTAAGTACTGTAACGTGTTTGAAAATAACTTAGAAAGCTCTTTTTATGGCATATGGCTTGTTGATGCTTCTTTTAACAATGTATTTAATAATACAGTAGCGGGCAATTGGCATGGAATCCGCCTAACAAGCTCTGACCATAATAACATCTCTAATAATACAGTAACAAATAGCCATGACTGGGGAATTAGCACAGAAGGCTCTAACTATAATTTAATGCTGGGTAACTATATTGCCTCAAATGGTGGAGCTGGTGTAGTATTAGACAGTGGCATGCCAAATACTAATAATTTGATTGCTCAAAATACAATTACAAACAATACAAATAATGGCATAGAAATAACCTCCATAGATTCATCTAACAACAAAATCATAGGCAATACTATTACAGCAAATGGGGAAACTTTTGGAGCTGCCATCTTGCTTGCTTGGCATAGTAATTTAGTTATGAATAATTTTATTGTGGGAAACCAAGTTGGCATTAGATTTGATGCTTCACAGAACAATACTATCTATCAAAACCTAATAGAAAATAACCCTCAAGGGGCTATTCTTATCCACAGCCCACCTTACAGGTTTGCTTTCCAAAATATTATCTACAAAAATAACATCTTAGGCACAGTTAATCTTACAGGTAATGTTCAATCACAAAGTTGGGATAATAGCACAATAGGAAACTTTTGGGGCAACTATACTGGTACAGACGCTGATAGTAATGGAATAGGAGATAACTCTTACATAATTGATAACTTAAACATTGACCACTATCCTCTTATCTCTAAAGTCAGTATATCTGCTGAAATTCCCAGTGTATTTCTTTCTGATTTAGATACTCCCACATCTCCAACAACACCAATCTTAACTCCAACATCATCTATTATCACAGCTAATCCAATACCGACTCAATTACCTACATCAATACTTACCGCTACTCCAACAGTTACACCTGCACCTATAGAATCACCAACTATAACGCCAACAGCCACAATTCCAGAATTTCCCACTTGGATATCTCCACTTATTATAGTAATTACATTAATGGCAGCAATAATAGTTAGGAGAAGACAGTATAAACAATCAAGTTAGATACTTTTTCCACGACTGTGTATATCCACACTTTCGATATCTTTAGGCTGCTCTTTTGTTTAGTACATAGTATTTTTTGGGGAGAGTTATAAGTAACTTAGTACTACTCCAAGATGGGTACTATGAAGAAGGCTATAGCATCTGCGTTAGTTATGCTTAGTTTAGTAGCTTTGTGTATAGTTGCCGTTGAAATTGCTAATGCCTCTGAAGCGTCTTGGGTAACTAAAACTGCTATGCCAACAGCAAGAAGCAATTTGGGTCTTGCTGCCGTAAACGGTAAACTTTATGCTATTGGTGGCTTTCTTGGCATAAACATCAACACCACAGAAGAATATAACATTGCAACAGATACATGGGCAATTAAGGCAGCTATGCCTGTTGCTAACAGCGGTTTTAAAGTAACTGTTTGCCAAAATAACATTTACGCTATAGGTGGTGACATGAACAATATAGAAGTCTATTTTCCTTCAAATGATAGCTGGATAGTAAAAGAGTGGCCTACAAGACGATACGGTTTTGGCGTTAGCACAGTACAAGATAAGATTTATGTAATGGGTGGTGGACGCAGTTGGCTTTACCCAGAGTATGGCTACTCGTTATACAACCATACTGACGTCTATGACCCAGCCACCGATTCATGGACTACTGCTTCTCCTATACCTATCCCAGTCCTAGATTGCCAATGTGTCGAAGTAGATAACAAAATATACATAATTAGTGATTACCTCATTCAGATTTACAATCCTATAACTGATAGTTGGCTTCCTTCCACAATGACAAACTTGATTATTTCAGGATATAATTCAGGAACAACAAAGATAGAATCAACTAAAAGCTCTGATGGAGAAAACAAAATACACTTCGTAAACCAAACAACTCATCAAATATATTATCCTAAATCAAACCAATGGAGTACTGCTCAACCAATGCTAACTTTACGTAGCATTTTTGCACTAACGTCATTTAACGACACATTATTTGCCATAGGCGGATTACATGATGATGGTTGGGCAGGAAGAGAAAACGAAATGTACACTCAAAAAAAATCTGAGCCTATCAACACAATTTCCCCAACACCAACACTATCGCCTACAAGCACTCCAACACAACAGCCATTAAGCCCCTTACCTACAAGCACAATACCAGAATTTCCAACTTGGCTAATTTTTCCACTTTCAATAATGATATTAATAATGGCAGCTATAATAGTTAGGAGAAGCCAGTATAAACAATCAAGTTAGACTTTATCCCACCGGTTAGATATGCCCACAATCTATCTATCAGTTATTTTGTGTCGAGAAAAATTTATAGAATGATTTTTAGGCAGATACTACTAAGTTAATTGGTCTTAGATATGAAGGTGCTTATCACAGCATTCTTATTAGCTCTAATATTGTGTGGATTAACCAATGCTGGATACTTACCTTTTGGGAATGCACAAACTGGCACACAAGATACCAACATAACAACCTCTGAACGCAGCTGGGTCACTCAAAGAATATTTTCAGGACTAGCTACCCTTAACTTTGGCGTATCTATCGCTTTAGATTCAGATACTAATCCTCACATATGCTGGACTTCAAGTGGCACAAATTTGATGTACACTAGCTGGACTGGCACAGATTGGAGTACAAATGAAGTAAACTCAAGTGGCTGGGATGGTATTCTAGCTATTGACACAAACAATGTTTCGCACATTTGTTTTAACGATCTAAGGTTGCAATATGCGGTTTGGAATGGTTCAGGTTGGAATACCCAGATTGTAGACCCAACTGAGCATCATGGTGGCGCTTGGTACTCTTTTGCTTTGGATTCAAAAAACAATCCTCACATAGTTTACAGTGAAGATCATATGCTAATACATGCTAGCTTAACTGGGGCGAACTGGAGTATGCAAACTGTTGATATCTCCGCTGATATTTTTTTAGGGATTAGTTTAGCTTTTGATAAAGAAAATAATCTTCACATAATGTATGATGATGCCACCAGTCAGAAAGGCTATAATGGAGGCACAAAATATGCATACTGGACCGGTTCAGGCTGGAATACTAAAATAGTTATCCCTAACAATCCTCCATACGCTCACTATGTTTCGCCTTTGGCTTTGGATTCTAAAGGTTATCCCCATGTAAGCATAGTGGAGAGAGGGTGGTTATACCATGTTAGTTGGGATGGCAAACAGTGGAATAAAGAAAATTTGACTATAAGGTCTTTTGACAGTGTTCTTGCGCTAGATTCAAAGGACAATCCGCACATATTTTATTACACCGATGATAACTTTGGCTATGTTAGCTGGAACGGCTCATATTGGATTGAGCAAACCATCGCTTCTCGCTTCAACTCTAGTGATTACGAGACGGTTAAAGGCGCAGATATGGTGATAGATGCTTATGGAAATTCACATGTAAGCTATCTTAGTGGTAGCTACAGATATGGTGGTGTAAATTACGTCACATACGCAGAACCAATACATCCGCCTCAGAATACTATCCTAGAATTTCTAACTTGGGCAACTGTATCAGTCGCAATCGTAGTAGCGCTAATAGTAGTTATAATAATCAGAAAGAAGCCTAAGCAATCATGATAGGTCTTTTCTTATGGTTGGGTGCACCAATACCATCTACCCTTATAACTGCGAAAATTGTTATAGTTAGCCGAATAAAAAGTAGTATCAAAAGACATAAAATTTGAGATGAACCTATCTGTCATCATGAATTAATAGAGCATAATAATTAACATATTGTTAAGCTGATTTTTGTTTCTGTGAATTACTTTTAATGAGCTCTATTTAATAATCGTATAGTGCAAACTTTATAGATGTATGGGGCGCTTTCAATATTACACTCAGCTTTTATATGGTTGAAAATGGTATAGTTGATAATGCAGTTGAAGGCATTTTCAACTACGCTAATGAGCTTTTCTTAAATTTTTAGGTTTTTACAATAGTAAACTTGTTATTATTGACATTAGCATTGCGTAATAATGGAAAATCAGAATAAGTCAATTTCTGATAATATGCAAACTTGCAGAGTTTTAGATGTATTTACTAAAAAATGTATTAATAAAAACATAAAATAACCTTTTTCCACGGCTATATGTGCCACCTCTATCGATTATTTTTCATGTATCTACTTAAGCTGTTCTTTTGTTTAGTACAAAGTGTTGTTTGATAAGATTGATAAGTATGTTAAATTAAAAATACAATAGAAGAAAAATGAAGCTAGCTTTAGCAGTAATAATAATCTTTGCATTAATAGGTTCATTAGTTGTTGGACTACAAGCTACAGAGGATGCTAAGGCTCAATCTGTTGGAAGTATAATTATAGGCCCTGATGGCTTAGTTATAGGAACAAGTAGTATCCAACGTAATGGTGATGTTTATACTTTAATTGGCAACCTTTCAGCAGGCATACAAATCCAAAGAAGCAATATAATCATAGACGGGGCAGGCTATACTATTCAGGGAACAAGTGAATATGAAATAGGAATTGACCTTTCAAACGATGATGTAGGGCAAGACTCATCACGCTCTTTGATTAGTAATGTTACTGTAAAAAATCTAAAAATCATTAATTGCTATTACGCAATAGATTGCTCAAATACTAATAATAATACTTTTGTTGACAACTATATTGAGAACTGTGATACAGGTTTTTGGATAATAGGTAGTAGCAACAATACCCTCATGTATAATACTGTTAAGGACTGTGTTACTGGTATCTCTATAAATTATTCAGGTTTTAACATAATCACAGAAAATAACATCATAAACAATAGTCTGTTGGTTTGGCTTTCCACCGAGCCTTTTGTGGATATGAATTATTGGAGCGACTATCTAACAAAATATCCAAACGCAAAAGAAATAGAAAAGTCAGGGCTTCCAAATCTTTTGTGGGACACACCTTATAATTATGGTGGAAGTTTAGGTAACTTTACAGATAATCATCCACTGATAAATCCTATAACAATTACAGCTTCTCCAACATCTACAACAACACCAACTACTTCACGTACACCAAGCACTACCCCAATCATAACTCCTACAAGTCCTCCGACACATCAGCCAACGCCAAGCATAGAACCAACAGCTACAGTACCAGAGTTTCCGGCTTGGGTAGTTTTGCCATTAGCTATGATAACGATATTACTGACAATTATAATAATTAGAAGAAAGGTAGATAAAACAACCCTGATGTCTTTTCCCACGGCTAGGTGTACCCCCTTCTTTATATCACGCTAATTTATTGTTCTTTGCTAAAAGTTAAAAGTCAAATAATTTTAAAATACTATTAAAGAAAATACGTGGTGTTAGGTGGTAGCTATGAGGCTTTCTAAAATAAACCGTTTGTTAGTTTTCTTTTTCATTAATACATTTGTTATTTTGGGTATAGCATCATTATATGTTCCAAAAGTTGTTGAGCAGGGATGGGTTAGGCAATCGCGCTATACTGGATTATTTATTAGTGTTGATGAGCTAGCAGAAAAACCCCAAGCTTACTATGCCTTAGATAATCCTGATTCTTATGTTCTACAAGCTATAACTAACCAAGCTTCTGTGTTTGTGGGGCCAGCAAATAATAGCGAAATCTTCCGGATAATGGAGACATACGGCAATGGGCGCTCAGTAAATATAGAATATAACAACCGCTACTACCAGCTTGGGAAAGGTTACGCAGATGCTGCTCCACCATGGGAAAGAGTATTTGAACCGCTGCTAACTTTAAGCTGGATAATTTGGAGCATAGCAGCCATCACAACTACTATTATTGTAATGGTCATAAGAAAGAAAAGAAAACCAACCTAACTTTCCTTTATACTTTGAATTACCTTTTTACGCAGAAGTGTACATGCGTCTATTTTGTAATGGTTCTTTTCCGAGGTCTATATACAACCATCCCACTTAAGCAAGTAAAGTTTGAAAGAAAATCGGCATAGTAATTTATTCTAAAAGTATGTTAAAACTTTTTAATACATGTATTATGGATAGGAGAATGCTACCATCGCATGAAAAGGTTTACAACTTATTTTAATTCCATTTCACCTATCTATAGCTTATCTTTAACTTTAGAGATTAATTCAAAATCTTCAGCTAAAGTTGGATAGTTTCTTTTTATCCTCATTTTAAGCATGCGGAAGCCTTCAGCTTTTTCGCCATTAGCTAAAAATTGCTTAAGCATTAAGCGTTCTTTATCGCTAAGTAGTTTTTTATGCATCCAACCGCCCTATGGTTGTATCTTAATACGTTACACTTATATAAAACTATGTAACATAAAGTGTTGCAGAAAAATCGATGTGGAAAACAACCAGGCCAGTAGAGCCTTTATTTTACCGATTCTTCTTTAGGATAGAAAAAAATTGTGCGACTACAAGTCTCTCCGGGGCTACCTTGCTTTCTTTTAACATAAAAAACAATGGGTAAAGATGACTTGTACAATAATTGAGTATAGCTATAGGTACTCGTCTATATGACGCGAGTAATTCACTTTTCTAGCTGAATCGAAATTACAATTTGGTTTTTATTGAAATGGGCTGCTTTTATTATTATACTTTCATTAATCTAATAGAAAGTGCCACGCTATCAATAGTAAACTTGCTATGCTATTATAGTGGCACTATGCTGTAACTGGTAGTTTGCTTTTTTGATGAGGCGTATTTTTGTTTGAATTAATTTTTACATAAGCTTATTTGAACATACTATACTCTAATAGTGTTATCAAACAAAAAATTTATTGTTCCATTATTTGTTATTGTGCTTTTTTTAATTTAGTCTGCTACTATTTTGTTTTTAGTCTTAAAACTGGATTTCCGTGAATGTTAAATAGGGTTTTAAGTAGTGCCAGTTGGGTAAATTGCTATGCATAAGACCGTAAAATTTGGATCTGTAACTGTTTGTTTCACATTACTATTACTAATGCTTATGCCCTTAGGTATTGCACAAGAGCCTTCTTGGAAACAAGATTTACCGCCAAGTATTCATATTCTGCCAGATGGTTCAGTTGAGCCTTCCACAGCAGCTGTTAGTCGTAATGGTGATCTTTATACTCTAACTGGTAATGTAGGTACCACAATCATAATAGACAAAGACAACGTGACAATTGATGGTGCAGGATACTCTCTTTTAGGAAATTTTTCCAGAGGCGTTTGGCTAAATAACCGAGTCGGCGTTACCGTAAAGAATTTAACAATTCAAAATGTAGAAAATGCTTTTGATTTAAGTCGTGCTGCAGATAATACTCTTATTGGAAACACAATCATCAACTGTAGCAAAGGTTTTTACTTATGGATTTCTTGGCGAAACAACATTATCGAAAACACATTAACAAATGCTTGGCGGGCATTTGATATATGGGGTGCAGAAACAGCATCATCTCAACATAACCTTATTACAAATAATACTATTCAAAATAGCACAGCCGGTATAATACTAAGCCAACCTAATAATGAATTTTCTAATAACTTAATAGTAAACTGCTCTGAACTAGGTATAGGGTTACATGCAGATTCGAATGTGTTACGAAACAACACTCTTATCGCTAATAAGGTAAACTTTGAAGTAAGCGCTTTCAAAAACATAGTAGATGAATCTAACACAATTAACGGTAAACCAATAATCTATTGGGTAGGGCTTAATAATAGAACTGTTCCACAAAACGCAGCTTACGTAGTGCTTACTAACTGTAATAATATTCATATGCGTGAGCTTAACATTGAGGGAATAGCTGTATACGAAACTTCAAATTCACTTATATCAGAAAACCGAATAATCGGCACCTATGATAGAACTAAGCCAACAACTCAACCAACTCCTTCACTTTTTCGGAGCTCCACTGCTAACTATGGTATCCAACTTGTAAAATCAACAAACATCACCCTATCAGGCAATACGGTATGGAATAAGATCTATGGTGTAAAAGTTGTTAACTCCACATCAAATACTCTTATAGGAAACAGCATTAACGGCAACCGTTACTATGGCCTATACTTAACATATTCCCACAATAACACAATTAACGAAAATACTATCGCAGAAAACGGCTTTATAACTGAATCTTTCAGTTTAGGTGAAGCTTTTGGTGTTTCAATTTCAGATTCATCATACAACCAATTCATAGCTAACAACGTTACAAACAACAACCACTGGGGAATTAGAGTACTATCCAATCAACATGACAATGTATTCTACCATAACAATTTTATCGATAACAAACCGCCAGATAATAATCTGCAAGTATCCATGTTAGGGCTATACCCAGATAAACCCGCTAACCCAAGCATCTGGGACAACGGCATCGAAGGAAACTACTGGAGTGACTACCTAACACGTTATACAAACGCTAGTGAAGTAGATAACATTGGAATAGGCAATACTCCTTTCGTAATAAACGAAAATAACATCGACCACTACCCTCTTATGATGCCTTATACAACCACGATTTCACCATCACCAACCCCTCCAACGTCGCCTTCAACAGAACCTACATCATCACCCTCAGCACCAACCTCACAAAGCCCCTACACCCCCACTACAACCACTACTTATACTGCAACCCCGACAACTTCACCTACCATATCTAACAATGACTTGCCCTGGCTAGCTATTCTAATAGCAATAGCCTGCATATTACTACTCGGTATAGCAATACTAGTATGGAAATATCTACAAACAGGAAAATTTAAACAAAGCCACAAACAACATTACGCATAATCTTCTTTCTTGGTTGCCAATAGCAGAAATTAAAAAGTCTTAGCTGCAAAAATAAACCGATTTTCTAGTAATTCAAAACTAATAACTCAAATAAGATAATATATTTTAAGGTGCTTCTTAAAAACAATAATTAGTCAATATTACATGTGTTAGTTAGTAGTATACATGTAAGTTTACTTATCTACAAAATTTATCATGTCAAAAAAGAAGGGCGCATTAAAAGCGCCAAATTTAGAACCCTTATGTTCTTTTCTTTTTACATCATATCTAAGCGATGTGATAGGTTTTTTATTCCTTCAACGAATGGGGTTAAAGGTGGGACCTCGTCAGGATCTATTGTGCAGTCTATTACTGTGGGTTTATTGTCAGCAATTACTTTCGGGAGTAGATCTTCAAGTTCACCTGGTCTATCAATCTTGTAACCTTTGGCGCCTAACCCTTCAGCAATTTTTGCTATATCAACTCTTTTGAAGGTTGTAGCAACTGTCTTGCCTCCCAAAGGTGCTTTTTGCAGTTCATGTACTAGACCTAGTTTTGCATTATTTTGTACTATCCAAACTACAGGGATGTCGTAGCTGACCGCTGTTGCAACTTCCATACCGTTCATGAGGAAACATCCATCGCCTGCTATGGCTACCACTGGACGGTCAGGTGCAGCTAATTTTCCTCCTACAGCAGCTGATGTTGCATACCCCATGGTTAAAAGACCAAAAGGACATATGAACTGATTAGGTTTTTTAAATTTCATATAATGGATGCTCCAGCACATTGGGTTACCAGTGTCAACAAACAAGATTGAGTTTTCAGGTAATGCTCTTTCAAGTTCTTTTGCCATACGCTGAGGTTTTACTGGAATAGAGTTTGAATCAACTTTCTCAGGTGAAACATACATGCCTACTTCCTTACAAATGGCTGCAACTCTCTTTGTGCCTTCTATTTGCGGATCTTTATCTTGAATAAAGCGTAGAATACGGAATGAAATTTCATTAACAATAGTACGGGCATCTCCAACTAGTGGAATATCTACTTTGTAGTTTTTTCCAATTTCTGTAGGGTCAATGTTCACTTGGATAAGACACTTCGAGGGCGCTATTCTAGGATCCCAAGATGAGGTTGTGATTTGATTAAGACTTGAGCCAATTACTAGAAGTACATCTGTTTGGCCGGAAGTAAAACATTTTTCAGCTGCTGGCGAACCGCAGAATCCAAGAACTCCTAACGATAATGGATGATCTTCGGGAAAAGCGCCTTTTGCCTTTGGTGTAGTAGCCACTGGAATATTGAGTGTTTCAGCTAAATCTTTAATGTCTTCACAAGCTTTTGAGGTTACTGCGCCTGTTCCTACTAAAATTACAGGTGTTTTAGCGTTCACAAGTTCTTGAGCGGCTTCTATTACCATTCGTCTATCAAAGTACTCAGCAGGTGGTCTATATGTAATTGATGCTGGTACTTCAGTTTCAATTTCTGCTGCCATTACATCTTTTGGTAAACTTAGGTGTACTGGACCTCTCTTTCCAGTAAGTGCAACTCTTAAGGCTTCACGTATCTGGTCAGGTGCCATATATTTAGAAATAATCATCGAACTATGCCTAGTAATAGAGTCAAACATTTGGACTGAGTCTACACCTTCTTTGGTTGAGTCTTGAAATGCACCTTTACCATAGGATGATGTAGCAACTTGTCCAGTGAGAACTAAAATTGGGATATTATCTACAAAGGCGGTGGCTACTCCTGTTATAAGGTTGGTAGCTCCTGGACCTGAGGTGCCAAAGCATACGCCAAGTGTGCCTTTAACTCTTGCGTATCCATCAGCCATGAAGGCGGCGCCTTCCTCATGTTTGGCAAGAATAGGTTTTATGTTGCTATTTCGGTTACACGCTTCAAATAATGGGATTAGACTTAGTCCAGGAACGCCGAACATATATTCGACGCCTTCTTTCTCTAAATATTTTAAAAGAAGATCTGAATTAGTTAACTTCATATCTATGCCTCTTACTGAAAGCTTTGAATGGCTGCTTCCTGTGTATCATACATTTTGAAGATTTTATTAAGGCCTGATATGTCGAAAACTTCAAGTACATATGGTTTAATAGCGCATAGCGCGAATTTTCCGTCGCATTTTTGAAGTCGTTTAGATGTTGTTATAAGTACTCTTAGTCCTGCGCTTGCTAAATATTCTGTCTGGGAAAAATCGCATATAATTTTGCAGGTTCCTTCTTCAATAAGTTTTGTTAATTTTGCCTCTACCTCTCCGGCAGTATAGGCGTCAAATCTTTTCATTAAATAAATAACTGTGATATCTCCCATAATTTTAGTTTCCATATATTCCCCTCAATCTAAAACTTTTGTCATTGTTAATTCATTCCCCAAATTGCTAAAGGTGTATTTAATATTTTGCATTTTTACTTTCATAAAGAAAATTCCTAATCCTCCTGCCTTTCGTTCATCTAATGCAGCTTTAGTATTGGGTGTTAAAACTGCTTCAGGGTCAAATGGTTTGCCTTTGTCAATTATTTTTACCACAAACTCTTTTTTTGACTTATCCATTTTACACTTGATCCAGATCACGCCATCTTTTTTTCCTTCATAGGCATGTTCGATAATATTTGTGCATGCTTCATCTACAGCTAGCTGGACATCAAAGATGTCTTTTTCTTCTTTCATGCCTAGATTGCGCATTGTGGTTGCTATAAAATCACTTATTTTTTCTAACTTCTCTAATCTACTTGCTATTTTTAGTTCGCTCCATTCTTGTTCTGTTGCCATTTTCTTTTCCTTTACCACCAGGTTATGTTGCTTTAATAATCATTAATGTAATATCATCAAATTGAGGTTGACCTCCGGAAAATTTGGTAACTTCTTCTTGAATCTTTTTAACTATGTCGCGGGCCGGTAGGTTGCAGTTTTCTTGTATTATCTTTAAAAGTCGTTGTTGTCCAAACTGTTCTTCTTTTTCGTTAATTGCTTCAGTTACTCCATCTGTAAAAAGCGTTATAATATCGTCTTTTTCGAGCTGGATTTCTGCCTCTTCTAATTTGATGCCGTCTATAACTCCTAAAGCAATCCCTTGAGCTTTAAGTAGCAGTAAATCCCCTGCTGGCTTTTTTAGCAGAAGCGGCGGATTATGGCCTGCATTTACGTATTTGAGGCTTCTTTTCTTTGTATCAAGTATAGCGTAAAATAATGTTACAAACATTCCGGATTTGGCGTCTGCGCAGATAAGATTATTTGCTTTCTCTATTGCATTGCTTACATTTGGGTTTCCTGTCGCACTAGCTCTAATCAGCGTGCGCGATAGTGCCATAAATAATGCTGCAGGTACCCCTTTTCCGGAAACGTCTGCAATGGTTAGACCCCATTTATCTATATCTATTGGAATAAAATCATAGAAGTCGCCTCCGACTTCTTTTGCAGGAATATTTACAGCTGCAATATCGATATTTTCTATTTTCGGTTCTTCTTCGGGTAGAAAGCTTTGCTGGATGCCTTTTGCAATTTCTAATTCTTTAATTAACCGCTCTTTTTCTGATGTGGTACGTTGGAGTTCTGCTATATGTTCTTGTAGATCTTGTGCCATTTGATTAAATGATCCTGCAAGGGCTTCAAGTTCATCTCCAGATTTTACATCAACCCTGGCGCGCAAGTTCCCTGAACCTATAGATTCAGCACCTTTCTTAAGAGTCATAATGGGTTTAACAATTGTGCCCGCAAGAAGTAATGCTGAAGCAATAACAGTAAATGATAAGCCTGTAAAAATAATGATGAACATATTTGTTGTATCTTGTGCTTGTTTACTGATATAATCATTAACTATGTCCATTGATCCATTGATTTTTTCTTTAGTTGCAACCATAGGCGCAATAATATCATCAACTGGTAGCACTATACATAAACTCCAATTGGTGCTTGTAAGAGGTGCATAAGCAACATAACTGTCGACACCTTCTATCGTACACATAGTGACTCCGGTTAATCCTTGTGTCATATTTTGTGCTATTGTCCTAAGCTGCTCGTTATTACTTATAATAAGATTATTAGTTTGGAAAGTTTCATTCCAGTTACGGTTTCCATTAATAAATTCTGGGTGATTGATGACCTTTCCAGTTGAATCTAACATGAAAGCATAACTGTTTTCTCCAATCTGAGTGCTAATTATTTTTTGGTTTATCGTATCTGTTGTTATGTCTGTTCCAATTACCCAGAAATAATCTTTTTCTGCAGATACAACAGGTATAGAACAAGTTACCATAAGGCCATGGCCTACCGCGTCTAAGTATGGTTCAGACCAGCAAAGCTTACCTGCTTGTCTTGCATTTATGAACCAATCGCGTTGTGTGGGATCAAATGAAGCGTCTATGCCTGAAGCCCACGGATAAAGTTGAGCAATTCCTGAAATAGTTCCCAAATATACCTGTTCAATAATTGGATTGTTCATGTAGATGGCTTTGAAAATTTCGTCCATATTGCTAGTGTAATTAATTTCATCGCGCAATTGAGCAATAGTAATATTTGGTGCAATCAGATTTACTGAAGCATCATATGGGCTGTTGGGTGCTTGTTGCTGAGAATATACTGTCAACCGTTCAATTGAGGTCTTATTTAAAAGCGCAGAAGCATATTGCGTCATTATGTACATTTCTGACTCTACTTTTGTAAACACATTATTACTAATATCTGCTTGATCTTTTACTAAGAGAAGTAGATTTTCTTCAGCGCGTTTTTCAAGAGCTATTATGCTATCATTAACCGCACTATCACCTAAACTTTTACTGCTTCTCAATGAATAATCGCTTAATGTTGCTATCCCATTTAGCGCTATCAATCCAAAAATAACGAGTGCAAGAAGAGACAACCCAAGGAAGGCAGTTAGTATCTTAGTTTTTATGCCAAACCTAAATTTGTTAGACCTTTTAACCTGCATTGCCTTCCCCTTCGATAATGTATATTGATGTTATTTATTGCTTGTTAATTATTGCCAATAAGACTAATTAAATACTAATTAAGTCCTAAAGTTGCTAAAAATAAGTACAACATTAGGTAATTTCGAATTATTACTCAAATACTACCATTTGTACTTTCTATTATGGGCAAAGTAACTAAATCTAAGCATTCGACCAAAAAAGTGCTTACAGATTTTATATCTTCTAATCAAACAAACATCAACAACCTATCTGCTCAAGTAAACAACTATGCTTCTACAATAGAAAAAACTAAACTGAACAAGCAGATAATTATTCACGAATTAACCTTTACTACAAAGGAAGATGAGCTAGCCATTAAAACTAGCTTTAAATTATCGCCCTCAAAAATTTACTTTTCTAAGGTGTGGCTCGAGCTATATTTTGACAATCAAAAGATAAATTGCACCTGTATTACTATCCCACAAGGGCCATTAATGGTAGATGATTTTGAGTTAACACCTGTACTTGATATGCATGGGATTAGTGCGGGAACATATACTGTTAAAGTTGAGATAATTGAACGCTGGAACTCAGGTGAAATATTAACTATTGCCTTTAAAGAAGCCCAGCTAAATTATATTCCTCTACGTCGACAAGATCGTCTCATAAAAGTTCCAACCTTTAAAAGTATTGCAGGCGAAAATCTTTCCATTGCTTCAGAAGCTGACAAAAGTCTATATCATAACATAATTCAAGAACTAAAGAAAGACTTAACCAGCAAACGTGACCAATGGTAATAACGTATCTTTTTACAAAAAATTCAAAAGCTGCTGCAAGAACATAGTAGCTAAATTAAACGCATATATTATCCAATACAAATTTACTTGTAATATTATTAGCTTAAAAATACAGTTTTTATGTTAAAAGTGAATCCTAAAATAAATATGCTACAAAGCAACTATATGCTCAGGAGGCGTTTGATGTGGCTGATTTGAAAGATTGTCCATTTGGGTTTGATATTAAAAATGATTGTAAAAACTGTGACTATTCAGATACAAATCATTATGATCCAACAACTGGTAAATGCGTCAAAAGACAACCTTAATTATTTATAAAAAATGAAAAAATAGTGTTTAAGAGTTGAGAATACTTAGGGTGAAGTAGTGACATAAAAAGTTTGGTTGCCTTCACCCATTAATTTTATTGTATAGTTACTGTCTAGTATTGGAGTAATTACTGTTATCGGGCTATTATCGTTGTTTTTGCCAGACTGTAGCGAGATAACTCCTTTGAATGTCAAAGTGATAGTGTCTTCCGGTTGTAGAATCAAAGTATTCCATTGCTTTTGCTCATATTCACTTCCAAATAGTGGAACAATTGATGTTTCATTTACTTTAAAGGGGATAGTTCGAGGGTGAATCTTAGAAAAGGTGTTGGTATTATTGCTATTTCCATTCCAATTGTTGGCTGCATGTTCTGGTCTGTTGCTGTTTCCGCTTTCTATGCCATATCCTGCTTGGTTGCCATTATTGTTATTTCCTTTTCCGCTATTTGCTTCGGTCTCATTTCTAATGTTCGATTCTATTTGATTTCCAGCTTCTTGGTTTTGTCCATATCTTCCTGTTGCTCTGTCTATTGTTCGTGTTGAATTAAATTCTCCATGTAGTGTAAGTCCAAAGACTCTGAAGGTAGTGTTTCCTTGATTCTTTATTGTCACAGAAAGTGAGGTAACATTGCCGTCTGCTGAAAATGCTGTTTCAACTATAGTTATGTTGCGTGAGATTTCGTCTAAGTGTTCTCTAAGTTCTTCTCTATGTCTTTCCTCTAACTCTACAATAGTTCCCACTTCTGATTGTTCTTGATTAAGGTTGCTTATGATTCTGGCCGCTGCGCTTGGTACAAGAACATAGTAGTTTACTGCGTTTCCTTCAACATCTTCACTTTGAATCTCTACGAGTGTGGGGTTAAAGTCGATGAGCACACCTGATAATGTCTGATTAATATTGCTGTTACTAATTGTCATCAAAATATTATTTGATAACACAGTTACATCCTGTATTTCTCCATTAATTACGGCTGTAACCTCTTTAATGGTGAATTGGATTTTATCCACATTTGAACCAGTGGGAATAGTGGTAGCAGCAAGGGTCTGGCTCATGTTCACCAATGATAGCAGATTAACTGTACCTGAAACATTAATTGAGACCCATTCAGACGTACTATTTGGGTAAATTATGTGAAAAGCCATGTCCGTATATGTCAAGTTTAACAAAGATGTTCCGTTTGGAACTGTTGGCGGATCAGTAAGCATTACCAAAAATGATGACCCAGTAAAAATGGGGTCTGGCACAGACGGATTAATTAATATTGGATTTGTAACTAAAGCAACACCAATAACAACGATCGCTGCGACAACAGCAGCTAAACCATAGTTAAGCTTCCATTTTATCGACATTTATGTAACACCAAATTAGACTAAGCAAAGGGCGGTTAAGAATCTACATTTTTGAAAAAACTTTAAATTTATTTGAATGAAACTTTCAAATGTTTTTAATAATGCATTCAGCGTCAAATTGGGTTATACTGTTAGCTTACGCCAAAGCTTTATTGTTTCGAACCAAAACACGGCAACCATTGCAATGCATACCGCTACTAAATATGGCGTATAACTTGGTGCATATAGGGATGCGAAAGAGAAAAAAATACTAATAATTGTGAAAAATAAGGTGAAGAAAAACATTTGGGGAACAACTTTTGGTCCAACTTTAGAGTAGCCTTCAATAACCTTTTCTGATGAATCTTTAATAACAGAATATCTGCCATACTCATCTTGCTTAACAAATCCTGCCTCCAAAAGTTTCCCCAAATGATACGATGCCAAAGAAGCTGAAGATAGTCTAACTCCTCGCTGAATATCTCTAAGCTCAGATGATCCATGCTTAAGCAAGAATAGGTATATTTTCAAAGTATTGCCTTTAACTTCCTGGCTAGTTGACATGCAACAGTTATGATAAGCAGGCTTCTTATTTAACAATTATCAAAAAACAACTGGATAAGTCGTAAAAAGTCCAACAACTATCCAATTGATCTATAACACAATATTTGAGTATGTTTAATTTACATTTAATTTTGTGCTTTAGTTATTGTTTTCTGCAAAGGAGCTTTCAAAATTGATATTAAGAGTAGTTGCTAGCTGTCTTAATTCTTCATTATTGATGAGATCAGAGTCTAGGTATGAGATTATTTGGTTTTCATCTAAACCTAACGCACGAGCTTCGTCAACGGCAGTTCCATACGCTTCAATTTCTAAAGGCCTTTCAACATATGGTAATGCATGATTGCAATTTTTACCTTGCATAACCTGCTTCACATGAACCAATTCGTGAATTACGTCAAGATAAAGATCTATAAATTCTGCACTTTCAAAATATGTGGGGTTAATCAATAATCGGCCTTCATAATCTACTCTCATGTATTCTGTATCGTTTTCAAATTCTACTTGGAGATTCTTCAGTACATCTGATGTTTTATCTCCAAAGATGCGCTGTACTGCCTTGACGTTTTCAAAGTTCATGAAGTGGTCTGTAAAGCGGCACATCGGCTTAGATACCTTACGGACAATTTTTGCTTCCATTGATAAACATCCCTCATTCCCTACTCGCTTGAGTTACAAGCATTTACAAACCGATTAGCATCATTTATAAGCAATGCTGTTAAAAAACTGCGTTTCTAATGATGATTTACCGATTAATATAACAGAATGGCTTTAGAAACAATCTGTTTTTTTAACAATCATATACACTTTTAGCACTGATTTGTTATAATAAATTCTACTAGCATAATCGACTAATTGCTACGTTGCAATGCTTTAAGGAAAATGCAGGTGTGTTAACTTGATACTCGTTCAGTTGTCTACTATGCAGTTTTAAAAATTTTAGAGTATTGGCTTTTCTATGGCTATTTTTCATAGAAATAAAATAGAAGATTATATTAGGTTAAAACCTACATTAGCAACATATGCAACCATGTGTACTATATTTTTCAAGGACTGGCAACACCAAACGTGCAGCTGAAGCAATAGCTAAAGCAGTAAACGCTCCCATATTTGACTTATTATCGTTTGACTCTTCAAAAATTGAAGAATGTGACCTACTCATCTTTGGTACTCCTGTAGAAGGATTCAAACCTGCAAAAGAAACACTTGAACATTTAGAACATATACCCAAAGGTGCTGGTAAAAAAGTTATCCTCTTCTGCACTTATCGCCTATACAAAGGTAGCACGTTTAAAGCACTAGAAAAAATATTTTCCTCTAAAGGTTATACCTGCATTGGCGAAGCATCCAAAAAAGGTATGAAGCCTGATAAACCAGCAGACTTTACAGATATAATTAATGAAATAAAAAAGACTATGCAGACAACTACTTAACTTTTCCATATTTCTCCATTTTATATGAGAAAAATGTATGGGCTCTCTATACTATCATAGTATTCTTTAATGTTAAAGTGGCGCGCTTTCTATTGTGCGAGTAGAGCCAACGTTTTGCCTAAAGTTTTCGAAAGCTCTTTGATTGCTATTCATGAATGTTTCAATTTCTCTGACTGCTTCTTGACGTGCCTGCATCTGGGTCCATTTACCTGATGCCCGTTTATCTACTCTGTCTGCGATTTCATCAGCGATGTCATCTTCAAAACCAGCTCTCTTTAGTTCATCTTTTAGGTCACCTTTATCATAATCATCCGCATCATTTCTCCAAGTAGTTCTATCCAAACAATTCACCTCCAAAAATGGTAAGTTGACTGACAACGGCAACTAAATTACAATTGACGCATAGTTTAAACGTGCGTGATTGTATGCCCACAACAACAGTAAACCCTATTCTACATAGATAATGGTAAATTTCACCCATATTGTATTAGCCGTAATGTTGTGGGCACGCTAATGAGAGGAACATTTAATAATTTTCATGTTTTTTGGCTGGCTAATCGTTTCAACAAAAATGGTGCGGCTTAATTGGCAAAAAAATCTGTTTTCTTCAGCGGTATTAGATTATTTTCCAAAAAGTTTTCTGTTTTGCTTCAACATTGGCAAAACATTCCATCTTATTTGCCAATATTTATTGCTTTAACAGTGATAATTGTGTGTCTTGGGGCTGTTTATCTAGTAGATATTCAGGATATTTTTGGTGTCCCTTATACGGTTAGACGTTTTGAGGGTCTTTATACTCACCTTTTTAATGACCTGCGACCAGTTCAGTTGATGCAGATAGGCTATCTGTCCCTGATTATTTTGGGGTCTGTAGTTCTTTTTGATGTGTTTAACGAAAATGGGAAAGTAAAGGAACGTAATTTTTGGGGTCTTGTAGCATTATCTTTTTTAATAATGTTCATTGAAGATGCTGCAAACCCTCGTCACGTCTTAGTGCATTATACATCACTGCTTAATATACCTCGGGAATTAATTGAAGGGCCTTTCTATTTGCTTATGGCACTTCCGTTGCTTATTGCTTTGATACGATATAGAAGTGTAATTTTTCCTCACTTTTCCGTAAAGCGTTTCTTTATCGTAGGTGTGTTAGTTTATGCAGTGGCATCTGTGGCGTCTTTGTTTCGAGAAGTATGGGTGGACTTTTACCAAATTTGGGGGACGAAACTTACCAATGTTTTAACAGGTGGGGTTATACCTGGTTATGGTTTAATGGATTTGCTTGTTGAAGAATCATTGGAGTTGATGGCTGTCTCAATAATATTTACAGGTGTGCTTATTTACTGGAAAAGTTTTGTATCAACAAATAAAGACGATAACAGTATCGTTCTTAGGTAGGAATTTGCTATTATTTCATAATGTGGCTGGCGAATAACTAAATGCTGTCAATAATTGTGATTACAATTTTTCAGTAATGATATGTTTTTTATAATTTCTGAACATATATGCTTGACCAATAATTGTGAAGTTATTGTGATTATATACTATTGCAGAGCCTGAAGGTAAAGCGTGTATAGTTTGTTTATCTGAAAGTTTCTTTAAAATGTCGTCTTTGGATGGTTCATAATGGGTTTTTAAGCACAATTTTGCTAGTCCCAATCCTGGTTTAATAGTGACTTTTTTGTTGTATCTATTTGTTACGACTCCTTGGCTTGCTAGCGCCAAAGCTCCTGCACTGCGACCTACAATTATTCCGTTATACTTATGTAATAATTTATCAACACCTACCTTTTTTAACCGTGTAATCAAGATAATCATTTGTCCTCCTGTTATGTAAACTAGGTCTGCTGTGGTTATTTTTGAAGCTGTTTCCTGAAGTGGTTCTGAATAATCTGCAAAATCTACTGAAATAGCTCCCATGCTGCGTAAATATTTGCTAACTAGTCGTCTTCTCGCATATACATTATCAAAAGAAGCACGTGCCCAAGTAAATACAAGCACCCTAGGTTTGCTACCTGCATCAATAAAAGCTGCCTGGTTAATCTTCTTCGCAGATTGTTTACTGATGTTTTCCCCGCCTAAAAGATACAACTTTGCCATGTACATGATACCGCTGTGGTCATTAAAACTTGTATATCTTTAATTGTGAAAAGTATAATTGGTAATTTAGTAATTTAATTGCAATATGAGCTGTATTGGTAAATATTGTGGAAAAATACCATTGTCGTATTGTGATTTTTCTTTTTAATCGTTGAAAAGGTTGGCTTCTTAAGTATGATTTTTTAATTATGCTTACTGATGTTTTTATTATTCAATTATTTGTTCTGGTTGTCAACTTATTAGTTTGTAAATTTTTGTTAATGTATGGATTATTGTTGAAGCAAATTTTTTCATCGGTGTGTGTTATTTGTGTATTGGTTGTGTGCTTGTTGATTAGCTATTTTTGCTGTTTTGATGTATGGTTAACCAGTGAACTTAAGGTATTGTATTATTTGAGACAATTATGCTATAATTTGTTACATAAATGTCGCAACTTTTATAAAATTGTTTGTATCATTATTGTATTGCAGATCGGGGAGCACGCTTTAAAGGCGATGCATCTTGGCAAATAGCATAGCGGTTCAAACAGCGTAAGACTGTTATGCGTTAAAGTATTTGCTTGGATGGGCTGAAACAGCAATGTTGCAGTGAGGCTCTGAGTTGCATGGTCAAAACGGTGAAAGACTATGTGGCGATTAAGACAAGCCTCAATGGACCGCGAACAACATTAAGGCTTAGACTCGACCTGCAATATTTCTACCTTTTTTTACTTATCTTACTTTGAGAACTTCTTGTTTTTATGAACGTTAAAATTTTATGTGCTAAATTTGCTATTTTATAGTAAGATAACTTAATTTTATGTCATCAAAAACTTTTGTTATGAATTTATAAATAGTCTTATAAGTTGTTTGGGTGGCATTAAGTGGTGTGATGTATATGTCCTTAGATGGTTACTCTGAGTATAAGACACGGGAATTTTGTAATGACCTTAAGTGTCCTGTGCAGATTACTTTAAATTCTCTAAAAGATCAGCCAGCCGCTTACGAACTTATAAGACAGACTTGCCGTACGGCGTGCCGTTACTCAACTTGGCAATTTCATCACTGGCTTATTGAAAAAGGTTATCTAATCGTAAAACCAACACAATCCACGGAGCGTTAAAGAACTTGGACTGGGGAATGAAAAACCGGTTATCTCAACTTATACAAAGTGATGGCAAAGCACTTTTCTTGCCAATTGATCATGGCTACTTCCAAGGCCCTACACATTGCCTTGAAAAACCAGGTGAAACCATAAAACCGCTATTACAATATGCAGATGCACTAATGCTTACTCGTGGTGTTTTACGGAACTGTGTCGACCCATCAATTAAAAAGCCTATTATTATGCGTGTTTCAGGAGCTGTAAGCGTGGTAGGTGAAGATTTAGCAAATGAAAGTTTAGTTACCTCAATGCAGGAAATCTTACGACTTAACGCGTCAGCAGTTTCCATGTCGGTATTTGCAGGCACACCATACGAGAACAAGAGTCTAAGTAACTTAGCAAAGCTAGTCGATGAATGTGAAAATTACGGTGTGCCAGTAATGGCTGTAACCGCAGTCGGTAAAGAACTAGAAAAACGTGAAGCTCGATACCTTGCTCTAGTTGCCAGAATATCTGCTGAAATAGGTGCACGCGTAGTTAAAACGTACTATTGTAAAGAAAAATTCGAAAAAGTAGTTGACGGTTGTCCCGTGCCAGTAGTAATTGCCGGCGGCCCAAAAGCTGAAACACAGCAAGAGGTTTTCGACTTTGTTTATGATGGTATGCAAAAAGGCGCTATAGGCGTTAACTTAGGTCGAAACATCTGGCAAACCCAGCATCCTATTGCAGCGATACGTGCCATACGTGCCATTATCCACGAGAACTATACAGCTAAAGAAGCTGGCGACCTTTACAATCAAATAATCGCCGGACAAGCCTAACAACTTTCGTTCTCTTTTCTTTTTTACCTTTTTTGGTGAACTACCATGCTTGTTGCAATGTACTACAATAATAATGATGTTAGAATTCAAGAAATGCCAATACCAAAAATCAGTGATGATGAAGTACTGCTTAAAGTTATGGCTTCAGGCATTTGTGGAAGCGATGTTACCGAATGGTATCGTGTGCCTAAAGCCCCTCGAGTTTTAGGTCACGAAGCTACCGGTGAAATTGCGCAGGCTGGCAAAAATGTTAAAAAATACAAAGTAGGTGATCGTATCTTTGTCTCTCATCATGTTCCTTGTAACAGTTGCCGTTATTGCCAACGAGGCAGTCATACAGCATGTCATACTTTACATACAACAAACTATTATCCGGGCGGATTTTCACAATACATTCAAATACCTAAAATTAATGTTGAAAAAGGAATTTACATGCTTCCTGACGAGATGACATTCGAAGTAGGTACTTTTATTGAACCACTTGCTTGTGTGGTACGTGGCCAAAGGCTAGCTAACATCAAAAATTGTGACACCGTACTAATCATCGGAGGCGGGCTAGCTGGTATTTTGCATACTCAACTTGCTCAATCTCAAGGTGTAAAAAACATTATTGTTGCTGACATTAACCCTTATCGACTTCAACTTGCAAAAAGATTCGGTGCCAATCATACTTTAGACTCAAAAGAAAACTTGCCCAAGAAAATCAAAGAAGTTAATAGCGGTCATCTAGCTGATCAAGTAATTGTGTGCACAGGTGCAACTCCAGCAGCGTTAACTGCTTTAGATTGTGTAGACAATGGTGGCACAATCATATTTTTCGCAGTACCAGATCCAACAGTAAGAATTCCTGTACCAATTACTGAGTTTTGGCGTAAAGAAATTACACTTAAAACTAGCTATGGTGCTGCTCCACAGGACCTCGAAGAGTCGCTAGCTCTATTAACGCAGAAAAAAATCAATGTCACTGATATGATAACTCACCGATTGAGTCTTAGCCAAGCACAAGAAGGCTTCCGATTAGTTGCAACTGCTGGAGAATCACTTAAGGTTATCCTTGAACCCAACAAGGCCTAATCTTCTCTTTTTGATTCTTTATTAATTTAAACTTTTTAGCTGTTTGAAGCACACAATATTGAAATAAGCTGTTGACCCTTTTAATATGTAGAGCTAGCATGAATCCTCAGTTATTTATTGTTAAAAACCGAAATTCTCGCGACTACACGCTTCGTAAGTCCATCCGTTTTGCCATAATAGATTCAGATACACACAAAGGCTACCCGTCTAATTTTATTTGCATGCTACCACAACATGTAACCATGAACAGCGAGGATACTAGTGTATTTGCAAAAACCTTCGGTGAATGCAGGCTCGATCTAGCAAAAAAGCTTCTAACTGAAGCACTTCAAACAGAAAATGATATGGAAATCCGTAAGGAAATTCAAGAACGTCTCAAAATGCTTAACCCCAAACCTGCTTGGCAGGCTCGTAATCGACATTAACAAGTCTTCATAGTACAGTTAGATAGAGTTTGTTGTTGTAGTTATGTGACAACATATGCTTATGTGGTTTTTTGCTAAGTGTAAGAGAACATAGGAGAATTGATCTATGGTATCAGCAGTTGTTTTAGTTAACACCGACCTTGGCGCCGAAGCCGCCGTGCTCGAAAACCTCAAACACGTAAAAGGTGTCGAAGAAGCTCAAGCGCTTTACAGCGTTTACGATCTTATGCTTAGAGTTAACGCACCTTCTATCGAAAGTCTTCGTGACATAATTAACCTAAATATCCGACCTACTAGTGGGGTTAGCACTCTACTTACTTTAATGCTAGCCGAAAACCAGCCTAAACAAACAAGCTTGGTCCACAAAAATCATGCACGACTAGAACCAATTCCTCTCTAACTTAAATTTATTTTTCATTTTTCCTTTTTCATAGATTAGCAGTTTTGTATTTTCTCTTTTCATCAAGTTTTTTCTATACTTTGCTTATTTTGATAATTTGATTTTTTAATTGTATAAATTGTTAACATCAAGATTATGGTTATAGCAAAAATCGTCCAAATTGGCGCTTCTGGAATGGATGGTGTAGGTTCAGTATCAGCTGTTATGTTTTGATTCGGTGTAATAGTGCATGAAATTGTAGGTTGCGGGTTATATGATGTAGTTGGCGTGGTCAATGGCGTCGTTGTTGCTTCTAAGGGTATGCTATGGAACTGAATAGGTGCCATAAATGGGTAATTATCTTTGTTATCTGCATCAATTATATACGGCATATCACCTATTCCGTTGTTATCAGAATCAGTACCATTATACCTATTCCAGTAGTTACCCCCTGAAGGATAACTATTATCCCAGCAGTTGCTATACCCAATGCTTACCCATGTTTTTTGGTATTCTTCTACTATATTGTTATGGAAAATGCTGTTATTACTTGAATTTTCTATTATAAAACCAGAGTTTCCAAATATGTAATTTTCAGTTATTGTGTTATTGTCTGATTTGTCAGTCAGCTGTATACCACTCATGTATTTGTTTCTAGTTATATTATTTCGAAACACTAAATTATCAGACGCGCAAAAGGTTCGAATACCATTATTTATGTTATCAGTCAAATTATTTTCTACTATGCGAATTTGTGTTGAAGAATCCAAACCGATGCCAGCTGTTTGAAATTCTCTTATTGTAATATTTTTTATTGTAACATTGTGTCTTTGAAATAAGGCGATTCCAAAACTACCTGAACCATAAAGGGTAAAACCGTTTCCATCAATAGTTATATCATTTCTTTCTACTATTATCCGTCCAGTATTGTTATTGGTAAAGGTGTATAACAATTTATTTGTGGTAGTAATATTTGCTGTTGACGGCTCAACACTGCCGTCGTTTCTAATATAAATTTTCGAATCTTGACTGATAGATTTCTGTTCATTTGGAATATATTTTTCATTATTTGCAACAGAAGAGGTAATCACAATATACCCTGCGAAAGGCGCCTTTATTCCACCAATTACATAAAAAGCTTTATCCAAAAAGGCAACACCTGAAAAACCTCTGGCTGTTGGCATAGTTGTACCAGCTGCCCAGCTATCGCTCTCTGGAAAATATATGTATGTGGCCGATTCAGAAAAAAATACGATTTTTACATTACCCTGTCCTGCTGTTACCCCTGCAGTTGTAGACCAGTCTCCATAAGTTGGTGAAAATGCACATACTTTCCAAAAATCAGCTTCCGTATTGTAGCTTAAAATAAAAGCTCCTAAATCTAAACGTCCTGCTGTAGCAAGAACAAAAATTTCTTCTCCTACTGCTGCTGATGCTCCACTTGTAATGCGATATGGTGCATCTGTTTTTGTAGTCCAACTATCTGTTGCTGGGTCATATACTTCATTTACATTCAGATACCCTAAAAAGTCAATTCTTCCACCTATGAGGTAAATTTTATCTCCCACAACGTTTGCCTGCAAATCCATTCTTGGTGTGGGCATAGGTGTTCTTGTTTCCCACTTGTCAGTTACTGGGTCGTAAACTTCATTCACCCCTGTAACTGAGCCGTTGCCCACATATCCACCTATACAGTAAATCTTGTTTTGGTAAACTACAATGGCAAAACTGCATCTAGGTGTAGGCATAGACTCCTTAAAAGTCCATGTATCAGTTTGAGGATCATACTCTTCTGTAGTATTAACAATATCGCCAATGCTAGGCCCAATACAATTACCCATCAAGATAGTATTATCACCTCCAATGGCGTATATTTTTCCGTTAACTTGCGTAACACCAAGTCGACTTCTTTCCATTTGCATAGGCGCTTTTATTTCCCACAAAGTCTCAGCACTGCAAACAGGCCCAACTAGTACTATAGATAACCCTGATAAACACATTATAATAACGAGCAAAGTACCAACTAATTTTATCATGTATGCTCATATGAATAGTTACATTAGCCTCTAATAACTCTCTCTTGAGAACGACATGTTCTGTTAAAAGAACACTAATATGCAATAATTACTAGATCTTTACTAAACTACATAATTATCTAACTTTTAAGTGCATGTCACATTAGAATAATTAATTTTTTCTAATAGTGATAATTCACATAAGCATAACTAAATGGTTGTCATAAAATGTGTTTTACACAATTAACCACTATTTTGATTGTCTGACTGTGTAATTTAGTAATCTTATCTCCAAAATTATGCTTATTTGAACAATAATAACCTATGCAATAGTATAGGCGTATAACCGTCATTTTTCACATTATACAATTCTACCCCAAATAGCTCAATAATAGCCCTTATTTATTTCTCAGGATAAAAATACTTGGTGAAAAAATGAATACTACTGTTAAAAAAAGGTGTGTCGATTGCTCCACGTCGCAGCAGATAAAATGTTTTGGTATAGAAGTAGTGAATAGAGGAATAAGTAAAAACAAAAAATGTACAAAGACTTAAAAAAGAAGATAAAATTTTTACCTGTAATTTTTTGGTAAAATGACAGCTGAGGTTAACTTGTTTTCAGTTAAGTGCCTATTTGCGGCCTGTATTATGTCTTCATCGGTGAGATTTTTAATTTTTGTAATATATTCTTGTAGGGCATTTTGGTTTTCATATTGAATTTCCATGTTAGCTATAGTTTCGGGAAAATCTGCTGGGCTATCAATAGTTCTTAAGATGCTGCCAGTTATCATATCTTTGGCTTTATCTATTTCTTGTACTGGAATTTTTTCGTTAAGTAATTTGGCAATTTCTTTACATACAATCTTTTTTGTTTGTTCAACTCGTTTCGGTGAGATAGAGCAGTTTATGTGAAAGTAACCATAGTCTGAACCATATTCATGACCTGATTCTATGCTATATGCAAGTGCTCTTTTTTCACGCATCTCAATAAATAATCTTGAACTTGCTCCTGCTCCTAATATCGTATCAATTACATCGATTGCAGGTGTATCTGGATGTTTAGTCGAAACTGTTTTTGCACCGATGCTTAAGTAAGCTTGAGTGATGCCAGTTTTCTCTTTAGTAATATCTTTACAGTAACATTTTTTTTCGCAATAATTTTTTCTATCAGATCTTTTTTGTTGGTATGGCATGTTGCAAAATTGTTGGCTTACCGTCTCGATGTTTTTCTCTGAAAAATTTCCTGTTAACACTAAAATAATGTTATCAGTTGTAAAATTTGATCTGTAAGCCTCTTCAATCATTGGTAAGGTTATTTTGCTTACTGTTTTACGTAGACCTAAGACTGGGCGCCTGATTGGGTGTGTCTTGAACAGACTTTTCCGAAGCAACTCATCAGCAGTTGTCCACGGATCATCTTCGACCTCAGCAATCTCGTGCATAATTATCTTACGTTCAATCTGAAACTTTTCATCGTCAAATTTTGCTTCAGATAAGATATCAGCAAGAATTTTTGAAACTTGATCAATTTTTTCAGGTAAAACATCAGTTAAGATCATAGTGTCTTCATTAGCTGTTGAAAAGTCAACATAGCCCCCTATTTTTTCGACGTTCTGAGAAAGCTCAATTCGCTTTAATGAGCCTCCTGCTATCATATGTTCAAGGAAGTGTGCCATGCCTGAAGCGGTCGAGGGGTCAGAGTTAGAGCCATATGCTATAACGGCTGATAACTGCGCTGTAACACCTGCAGGTCGAGGAAAGAGAAGCAATCTTATTCCATTAGATAAAAAGCATCTTTGCCAAGCTAAATTTAACATAACAAAAATTGAAGCGCATTTTGGTATACTTAAGGACTTCTAGTAAGAAAAGTTCTTTCTTGATTTTAGAGTTAAATTGTTTGCAAAGGGAAGTACCGAGTAGTTTTTGCAATTTTTGCTTTATCTATCCATCCTTCTCTGTAGAGTTGATTTAGATAGTTGCTTTCAGTTGAACGAGAACGTCCTGTGAGTTGCGCAACTTGTTGTGCATCACATTCTCCTCTGGAGACTACAACAATATATGTGTCAATAAGTTGTTGCTCTGGCAAATATAACTCCTGTGTATTAAATTTCAAAAGCTCCATATTTTTACTTGCCATTCTCTTTTCTAGATTCTCTACACGGTTGTTTATAATTTCGAGCTCTTGAAGTATTCTTTCAATCATGTATGCTCGATGGCTTTTACGCATCATAACCGGGCTTTTTTCACTGTTTTCTATTCCTTTCATATCCCCAATCGACCTCGTTTCGCAAATGTACAGACCGATTTTTAGATGTTTAACCAATAATAGGGAAACCATAAGTTAAACAATTGTGACTGCATCACCACAACAACAAATCTCCCAACAGATGCCCTAATTTAACATTTCCAACCCAAAAAATGTAAACAGGCAAGACGCAATTTCTAACTTTTAAAATAACAAAATTTTTTCATTTCTATGCAGATTGCTTTTATACATTCATATTTAAACAGTATAGACTAAAGTTGGCCATTAGCCTTGTTTGTAGGAAATGCAGCAGGCAATATAGCGACCTCGAAGATAGTGAAACTGCTTTCTGTAAACAATGTGGCTCTTTACTTATCAAACAATATACCCTAAAATTTGGCCAAGACTCCCATCAGTTCTCAGAATCGCCCAAATTATCTTTGAAAACAGTTAACTCGCGAAAAAAAATTATCCCTTCAACAATTCAATGTGCAGCTGAAAGACTTCGAGAAAAAAGCAGTTCAGCTAAAGAATACATTATTGTTTCTGAACCTAAAACTCAGGTTTACGATATTGGCGCTAAAGAGCAAGTCGTTTTCAAATCTGATTACGAACAGGCTTTACGATTTAAGGCTCAACTTATCGATAAATACAAAGATAAACGTTTGGAAGAGGTTTTAGAAGGAAATATAATTACTAATACTCAAGGAGAATGTTACTGCGTAATTGACTCTCATGAGTTAGTATTTAAGCGAACAAATTTTCATGAATGTAGAAAAAAATTGCTTGCTGAATTAAAACTTATTCCCGGTATAGGTATAACTAGAGAACAACAATTAAAGAGTCAAGGTTATCGAACCATCGCGGATCTAAGTCGGCACCCGAAATGGAGACATAATGCTGGTTCATTTCTAAACACAGTAAATATTAAAGATGTTTTCAAATTACAAGAACAACTTAGGTATGTTCTTCCCAAATCACATCCCTTGTTACATTACCTGGCAGGATTCTGTAAAGATGATAATTTTACAATAGTTGACATTGAAACGTTAGGTCTATTTGGGCGCCCTATTATTTTATTGGGTGTAGCTAAAGTATCAAATAACTTGGTAGTTACACGACAATATCTTATTAGGTCTGTTTCAGAAGAAGCGTGTGTATTGAGTGAATTTGTATCAGGGCTTACGGTTGATTCAGCATTAATTTCTTTTAACGGTCGCTGTTTTGATGTTCCATTTATTCGTGAACGACTTGCCTACTACGGTTTAGAATGCCCTAACTTTTTAGGCGCAATACACTTTGATATGTTGCATTTTGCGCGTCGCGCCTTCCGAGGCCGCTTTACGGATTGTCGACTAGAAACTATAGAGTCTTATTTGGGGATTAGCCGCAGCATAAATATTCCTAGCGCTGTAGTGCCTGAATTCTATGATGCATACCAACGTTCAGGCAACGTAGGTCCTCTTATACCTATTATCAAGCACAACCAGCAAGATCTAGTAACATTAGCGAAGCTATTTTTTAGTCTTTATCAAGAATACGATTAACTATGAGTGATAAAACTGCATTCTAAGCATTTAACAAACAATGTGCACTTTTTTAAGAACCTTATAGAAACATTTGTAGCTTGCAATGGTTTTGTAGTAGTAAGGCAAAATTGAGCAAACCTACACGCCTATCTGAGTTGTTAGTATGTAAAATATAATTAGAGTATTGATTGTGATTAATACTCAGCATCAGAAGCTGATGTGTCATTTTTGCCTGACGCTGCGTGACCTTCTTATATCATGTTAGAAAGGTTCATTAGTGCAACCTTGGTGGTTTTGCAGAAAAATTATGGGGGGTTGGCGTAGAGAAAGGTGACATCGTTAAAAAAGACTGACATGGCAAGGTACATAGAGCATCTTAAAGGTGTCAAAGGTTACAAGCAGCAGATTGTTCATATAGAAGAGATACCTGCCCAAGATGCTCAATATGGTGAACTTAAAAAACCGCTGCCTATCTGTATGCAAAGCTATCTAAACCGCAAACAAATTAAATTATACTCCCATCAAGCTGAAGCAGTAAATAAAATACGCGAAGGAAAAAACGTCGTTATTGTAACTCCCACAGCTTCAGGAAAAACACTTTCGTTTAACTTACCTGTATTTGAAATGCTCTATAAAGATAAGACAGCAACAGCACTATATTTGTATCCATCTAAAGCTTTGACAAATGATCAGCTAAAGGTATTACGTGAAATGGAACAGGAAACTGGTATAGATGCTTTTTCGAACATTTACGATGGTGATACTCCAACACATCAACGATCTAACATCCGTGAAGGTTCCCGAATTATACTTAGTAACCCTTATGGTCTGCACAAGTATCTACCTTGGCACTACAAATGGCGCAACTTTTTCCGTAACCTAAAATTTGTAATAATCGACGAAGGACACGTCTATCGTGGCGTATTTGGTTCCAACGTAGCAATGCTCATGAAGCGGCTACTGCGAATATGCGAACACTATGGCTCTAATCCACAAATAGTACTTAGTTCAGCAACTATTGCTAACCCTATTGAACATGGTCAAAAACTAACTGGTAAAGAATTCGAAATTGTATCTGACGATGGCTCAGCACGAGGTAAAAAGTACTTTCTTTTTTGGAATCCGCCTTTAACTGATGCTTTGAAGGCAATTAGACGTTCTACTCACCAAGAAACCAAAGACCTTTTTGTTTTAAGTTTAAGCGAAAACCTGCAAACGTTATGCTTCACGGTCTCGCGTCAAATGGCTGAGCTAATAGTGCGATGGACCCGTGAAGACCTTAAACGCAAACGCGCCTTACCGAATTTAGCTGAATCAATTACTGCTTATCGCGCAGGTTATCTGCCTGAAGAACGTCGCATAATAGAAAATAAGTTGCGAACAAAGAACTTGGTTGGCGTAGTTTCAACTAACGCTTTAGAGCTTGGCATAGATATTGGTTCATTAGACTCAGTAATTATTTCAGGCTACCCTGGGACCATAATTTCTACTTGGCAGCAAGCAGGTCGCGCAGGGCGAACAACTGCAGATTCATTGGTAACTTTAGTGGCCTTTCAAAACCCCTTAGATCAATACTTTATGAAACATCCAAAAGCATTCTTTGGACGTCCCCATGAGCAGGCTATTATTGATTTACATAACCCTCACATTGCTGTCGGTCATGTTATGTGCGCTGCTTCAGAACTACCCATCAGTGAAGATGATCATAAATACTTCCCAAATATCTTAACTGAAAGCCTTGTCTCACTTGAAAACCAAAAACTTTTGCAAAAAACACCCAGCGGCTACATATACTGTGGAACCTCAAGACCTGCAGAAGTAGTGAATTTGAATAATATTTCTAACAAAATTGTCACTGTAATTTGTAACGGAAAAGTTCTTGAAACACTTGAACTGACTAAAGCATACCAAGAAGCCCACGAAGGAGCCGTACTACTTCACCAAGGCGAAACGTATGTAGTTGAAGAACTAAACCTGAAAACTCTTATAGCTACTGTAACTAAGAAGGATGTTAGTTACAATACCGAACCTCGAAAGACTGTCGAAATTTCAATAAAGAAAGTTTTCGAAGAAAAACTTGAAGGCGTAAAAGTCGGTTTAGGCGAAGTACAAGTAACTGAAAAGTACCTTCAGTTCATATTAAAAAATAACGAGGTAATTATTGGCGTTGAACCTCTTAATTTACCACCACTAACTTTTACCACAATAGGTATGTGGATAACTGTACCTGAACTTATCAAAAATGAAGTTCAAAAGAAGATGCAGTGGGATTTTGCTGGTGGATTACATGCATTAGAACATGCAATGATCGCCATGGCACCATTATATGCGTTATGCGACCGCTGGGATATTGGTGGAGTCTCAACACCTTTACATACTGATACTGATGAACCGACAATTTTCATCTATGATGGCTTTGAAGGCGGCATAGGAATAGCTGAAACACTCTATAAAATTATTGGTAAACTATTTAGTTCAACACTAACGCTAATAGAAAACTGTGAATGCACTGAAGGTTGTCCCTCTTGCATATATTCTCCTAAATGTGGAAACGAAAATAAACCATTAGACAAACGAGCAGCAAGAATGATACTTAGTAGAATCCAAAATGTACCCACAAATAATATAAGCAAAAAATAGCGTGGGTCAACTTAAAACATCTGCTCTTTCTGATTTACTATAAATTTTAAAATATACAGATTGTAATTTACATTTTGCTGTTTTAAAGTAATGTTTTTAATTTCTATTTACTTATTAGATTATTGATTAATATTTTTAAAATCTATATTGGCCTTTTACAGCGTTCGTTTAATTATGTAACATTACTTTCTATATGTGTAAATTTTTTTCCTTAATTGCTGCTTGAGCTGCAGCTAATATTGCAATAGGAATTTTATACGATGAACAACTTACATAATCAAGACCTATAGTATGGCAGAACTCTACGGAGGACGGATCGCCTCCATGTTCTCCGCATATCCCAATTTCTAAATCTGGATTGCATTTTCTTCCCCATGTCACAGCTAACTCCATGAGTTTTCCAACACCTTTCTGATCAAGTGTTTCGAAGGGATTTTCTTGAAGTATCCTAAGGTTGTTATAAAGCGGTAAGAACTTGTTTTCAGCATCTTCTCTTGAGAAACTAAATACTGCTTGGGTCAAATCATTAGTGCCAAAACTAAAGAATTCAGCAAGTTCTGCTAGCTTATCCGCCCGAAGACAGGCTCTTACTACCTCTATCATGGTTCCAAACCTAAAAGAAACACGAATACCCTTTGTATCGAGTTTTTCCTCAACCCGAATAATCATGTCTTGTACCCGCTGCAGTTCTTGGCATGTGCAAACATTAGGAACCATAATCTGTAATTTCACTACACCTTCTTCTTGGGCAAGCTCGCTTGCTGCTTCCAGCATTGCTTCTATTTGCATTTCATAGATCTCAGGATATGTTATGCCAAGTCTTACTCCCCGATGCCCTAACATAGGATTGATTTCCCGCAGAGAACGGATTTTTTCTAAAACTTTTAATTTTTTATTAAGCTCTAATCGTATATCAGCCAGATTATTCACTGCGCATTCATTACTATCAATTATAGGTGTTGCGTTTCGATCAAGAGTGCTAAGCAATCCTGGCATCTTTGAAACATTAACCAATGCTGTTTGGTATTCCTGTAGTTTTTTCACTTGTCTTTTTGTTTCTTCTTCTGAAGGTAAAAATTCATGAAGCGGTGGATCAAGCAAACGTATTGTGACAGGACGTCCTTGCATTACCTGAAAAATTTCTTTAAAGTCTTTTTTCTGAAAAAGCTTAAGACGCTCCAAAGCTGATGCTCTATTTTCTGTTGTATCAGCTAAAATCATTTCTTGAAAAATGCCAATCCGGTCAATATCATTAAACATTCTTTCTGTACGACATAAGCCTATGCCTTGAGCGCCAAACTCTAATGCTTTTTTTGCTTCAGAAACAGTATCAGCATTTGCCCATATGCCTAATCTGCGGTATTCATCTGCCCATTTAAGTACTATATCCATGTGTTCGGGAATTTCAGGTTCTATTAATGGAATTTCACCGATCCAGACTTTCCCTGAAGATCCATCAATTGTGATAACCGTACCCTGTGCTATCTTATTTTCTCCTATGAAAGCAGCTTTCTCTAATTGATTAATTTTTAAATCAACCGCTCCCGTAACACAAGGCTTACCTATGCTTCGAGCAACAACAGCTGCATGACTAGTTTTACCTCCTACAGCAGTAAGGATCCCCTGGGCGGCAAATAACCCATGGATATCTTCAGGGTTAGTTTGTTCTCGAAGTAATATGACTTTTTTACCTGCATTTCCTTGTCGTTCAGCTTCATCTGCGTCAAAAACAACCTCGCCAAAAGCCGCACCTGGTGAGACTCCAAGACCGGTTGTATCTGGAGCTTTATTAACTGCTGGATCAACTTGTGTATACATTAACTGTTTAAGTTGAAAAGGTTCAAGCCTAAGTAGAGATTTCTCCTTTGTTATTAAGCCTTCAGCAACCATGTCAACCGAAGTTTTTAATGCAGCGTTAATTGTCATTTTTGCGTTACGTGTCTGAAGCAAATACAGCTTTCTACGTTCAACAGTAAACTCAATATCTTGAACTTCTTTGAAATGATTCTCTAAAATTTCTCGCGACCTTAACAAATCTTCATAAACCTCAGGTATAGCTTGCCTCATTTCCGAAATTGGCTTAGGTGTTCTAGTTCCTGCTACTATATCTTCACCTTGAGCTTTAGTTAAGTAATCCCCAAATAGTGAATTCTCGCCTGTATCAGGATTTCTCGTAAAAGCTACTCCTGTTGCAGACTGATAATCAATATTTCCAAAAACCATTGCTTGTACATTCACTGCAGTCCCATTTGCCATCTGAGGTGTAATTTTGAATTCTCTGCGGTAATCCTTTGCTCTTTTTCCATTCCAAGAAGTAAAAACAGTTTCTATAGCCATGAATAGCTGCTCGTATGGATCTTGTGAGAGTGCCTTCCCAGTTTTATCTTGAACAATGTCTTTAAAAACCTTAACAAGATCGCGAAGATCTGATGCTGTCAGATCCATATCTTGAGTTACTCTTTTTTCCTTCTTAAAGTCTTCAATAGCGTTGTCGAAAAAAATATGATTAATTTTTAGTACAACCGAACCAAATAATGAGATAAACCTGAGATATGTATCCCACCCGAATTGTTCACTTTGACTACGCGAAATAAGTCCCTCTACAGTATCATCATTAAGCCCCAAATTAAGTATTGTATCCATCATTCCAGGCATAGACACAGCAGCTCCGCTTCGAACAGAAACTAAAAGCGGCCTATTTGGGTCTCCAAAAATAAAATCAGACTGATTTTCAATTTGTCCAACAGCGTTGCGTACTTGATCTGCAAGACCATCAGGTAATACGTTGCCATTATCAAGATACTCTCTACATGCTTGCGTTGTTATTACAAAACCCGGTGGAACAGGTAACCCAATATGAGTCATCTCACAAAGTCCTGCACCTTTGCCACCTATAAGTTGCTTGTTTTCTCCATAACCTTCAGAAAAAGAGTATACATACCGGTTCATAACATTAACCGGTTTAGGATTTTCACTATAGCCTTGGCTACTATGCTTAAGCATAGAAATGCATCTTCATGCTAGCTTTTTCCCATTATGAAATAAACATATGTTGTCGCACTAAGAGCTTACAAAAGATGGTAATAAAAAATTAAAAATTTACTGCTAAAAAAGAAAACAATAGTTGCTTTACATTACTACTGTAACGACTTTTTTAGGCTCTCTAGATATGCCATAACTTCGCTTGCGCTTGGTTGCGACATAGTCAATGCAGCATGAATAGCTGTCCGAGGATTTGAACTTCTAGCTCCTTTAAGAGCCTCTAAGGCATTACCAATATTATTTAAAAGCTGATCCCACGTTATGTTTGTCCGCTGTCCTTTCAAGGTATAAAATGTAATTATATGTGCGCTAATGCCATCTAACTTGTCTTTAAATATTTTTAGCATTCCTACCATTTCTAAAGCATCATAGTCCTTTCCAAAAAGGTAGTCTCGAAGCGTGAAGTATGTTTCCTGTACCGATTCAATTTCAGCAACTAATTGACTTTTTATCTGTGCATCTTTTTCATCTTGCATGGACATCGCTTCCTTTGAGTGTAAGTTTACTCCAACTAAATAAGACTTTTCAACAATGTTACTAATTCGCCTTTTTAGCATTTATTGATAAATTAGTAATTTTTCTTACAACATCTATTCCCGAGATAACTCCAACAAGTTCCCCTTCAGTATTAGTTACAAACACGTGATCATCATCTTTTTCCATCATCATTTCCGCAATTGCCTCTAAACTAGTTTGCTCAACAGCAATCAAAGGTTGGTGCATAAATAGCTCTGAAAGAGTCTTATTTGCATTCTTAGACTCGATATTACCTAAATCTTCAAGTGTAACTGTACCAATAACATGATTTCTATCATTTACTATAGGCAATACTCTCACACGTGTCTTACCGAAAGACTCTAAGGCGTCTTTAATAGTTCCTCCTTCATGAATAGAAAAAGGTGTGCAAGTCATAAATTCTGACGCAGTTGTATGTATAAGTTCATTTGGTATGGACTTTTTTGCTTTAAGAAAGAACTTTTCTACTGCTAGCTCTTCAGTTTTTAGCCTTCTTCGCGGTTGAAGACCATAAAAAGAGTTTTTCCCTGATACAAGATAGCTAATGCCACTTGCAATAAGTGCTGGTATTGCGTAAATACCACCAAGTGTTTCAACAACAAACGCTGTAGGCGTTAGAACTATTTTGTGCGTGCCTGCTAGCAACGCTGCCATTCCAACAGCTACAAAAAGTATCTGAAAGCTAGTCCCTGTAGCTATTGCAAAGGCATAGCCAATGCCTGCACCAACAATAATCGCAGGGAAAAACAAGCCTCCGCTTCCACCAAAATTTAACGTGACCGTCGTGGCAACTGTTTTAAGCAATACAATTGCAAATACCATTATTATACTAAGGCTAGTACCTTTGATTATATCTTCGACAAAATTTATGCCAACTCCAATAGAGTACATTGAGAAGTAGCCAATAGCTCCTACAATCAAAGCACCTACTATGATTAAACCGATATTTCCAATTATTCTTCTAAGACCTTCTCGCCATTTTTCGACAAAGGAAAATAGCTTAGTGAAAAACATCGCATAAAGACCACATATTACCCCTAGCAATAGCGAAAGCCCGATTGCATCAAGAGTAAGCTGGCCTCCATTTACAGAGCCAAAAAATTGTTCACTGCCTAAAATCAGAACCGAGATAAGATATGAAGGTATAGTCGCTATCGATGCTTCTATAAATGTCTCCATATCCAAATCGTTTCTATATGGAATTTCTAATGCGAAAAGAATTCCTGTAAGTGGGGTTCTAAAAACTGCTGTTAGGCCTGCTGCTGCGCCTGCTACAAAGATTCGACGCAAACGATGAATTCGAATGTCTAGTTTTTTTGATATATTTGCCGCAATGCCTCCTCCAATAAGTAGACTTGGGCCTTCAGGTCCTGCACTACCTCCAAAACCTAATGTAAAAATTGCTGCAAGAGGTTTTACTAATGTGTCTCTTAGACTGGTTTCGCCGTTTCTAAGATGATAAGTTTCAAGAACATAGTGTGTTCCGCTTCCTGTTGACTTTGTTTTGGCAAAAAGTTTGACTAATCCAAACGATACTGCTAAGGCTAAAAATATAAAAATAAAGATGAACCAACTTGAATATGCAACTACGGTGGATGTTATACTCCATATATTTAGATATAAAATGTAGAATCCTACGGTTGTAAGTGAACTCAAAATTCCAATAGCTGCTACAAGCAGATAATATTTTAGATTATTTTGAAACTTCATTTAATGTGGCACACGCTAACAAAGTTAAATTGATGTTTTGTTGCTGATAATTATGACAAGATATTTACAGCTTGCTGATAGTAATTGACTTTTTTTAAGCTAGCCTGCTTTTTTTAGCCTTAGTTTTCATAATTTTAAATATTGTTAACTGTCTGAATTGTGAGTTGATAATAAACAAATCTGGTAAACTTCATATTTATAGATAAAAAGTTATATTTATCACTGTTTAGCAGTATACCTATTGTTATTTCAAACATTTTCTGTGAGATTTTTTTTTAAATGATGTAATTACTATCTGTTTTGCGCCAAAATGCTTTTTTACTTGTCTGCGCGGTTGGCTAAAGACTTCATATGTATAATCGGCTTCATAGGGTTGCCTTAAAAAAATTTCAAGGTTGCTGTGTCCTAAAAAGTGTCGCCGGCAAAGTTCAAAACCCAACGACTATGCGCTCCCAAAAAGAAGTAGATACTATGAAGAATAACCTGTCAGTTAGCCCACTTCTCTAAGGTTCGAATATGTTTGAAATTTTATTTACTATTGGATCAGCTGTTCTTTTTTCTGGCATAATCGTCCCTTTAGCGGACCTAAAATCAAAAGATACATCTCTTTACCAAGCTGCATTTATCTGCACATGCATTGGCAGCCTTTTCCTTTTATTTTTCTCAATAGGTTCTATTCTCTCTAGTAGTTATGAATACTCACATTTAGCATGTGAAATAACATCTTCTCTTAATTTCTCGTTCTTCTTTGATCATCTATCTTCTTTTTTTATTTTTATCGTATCTCTCATCTCACTGCCTGTAGGAATTTACTCGATAAAATATGTTGAACACATAACACAGCGTTGCAAAAGAAGTCTAATTGCTTCATTAATGAACCTGTTTATTGTTTCTATGGTGCTTGTAATTGCATCAGCAAACATGTTTGGATTTCTCTTCTTTTGGGAAATTATGGCATTATCCTCTTTTTTGCTTGTAATGGTCGAATATGAAAAGAAAGAAACTGAAAAAGCAGCTATTTTTTATTTTGTTATGACTCACCTAAGCACAGTTTTCCTGTTTTTTGCATTCCTATTTATCTATAACCAAACAGGCTCGCTTGATATCCAACAATTTCACGCAGATCCATTGATACTTTCATTTGCCTTTCTCTTTTTATTTTTAGGTTTTAGCATAAAAGCCGGCATAATACCTTTTCACAAATGGCTTCCTT
>CAYSWL010000002.1:50788-59462 GCA_964434745.1 uncultured Candidatus Bathyarchaeia archaeon
CTGCTAGCCCATCTAACATATCTGCGTTAATGTCTGGTGTAATGCTAAAAGTTGCCCTATACGGGTTAGTTCGCTTTATCCTATTAATGGACATGCAACTTTGGTGGGGTACACTTATCCTTATAGCAGGAACTAGCTCAGCAGTATTGGGTGCAATTTATGCTTTAAAAGAACATGATCTTAAAAAAATGCTGGCCTATTCTAGCATAGAAAATATCGGTATAATCCTTATAGGTCTTGGCTTATATGCTATCTTTACAGTATATGCCCTTCCGACTATTGCAATGCTTGCCCTAGTAGGTGCGCTTTTTCACACCTTAAATCATGCAATATTCAAGGGTCTTCTTTTCATGGCCGCAGGATCTATTGTTAACTCTACAGGTACAAAAAATATTGAAGAACTGGGTGGCTTAATCAAACGAATGCCCCTTACAGCTTTATTCTTCCTTATAGGTGCTATATCTATTTCTGCACTTCCCCCATTTAATGGATTTGTAAGTGAACTTATGTTGTTTCAGGTTTTCATGCAAGCTACCTCAATAGCAAACCCCTATGTGGAGCTGCTCTTGCTTGTTGCACTTTCAATATTTGCACTAACTAGTGCGCTTGCTGCTGCTTGCTTTGTAAAAGCATTTGGAATAACCTTTCTTGCACTCCCTAGGTCGGAAGCAGCTAAAAAGGCAAAAGAATCACCAAAACTTATGCTCATCGGTCTTGCCTTTCTCTCAACATTATGCATCTTGTTTGGTGTATTTTCATATCAAATTTTTGACATAATTGGCTACTCTTTTTCTTTGCCTAACATGTTATTTGTTGGTCTATTACTATCAGGATTTTATATTATGGCTTGGACCGCTTTGCATGTTATATCAAAGAATAATGAGCGAACTACTGAAACTTGGGGTTGTGGATTTAATAATCAAAACTCAAAGATGGAGTATAGCGCCTCAGGATTCTCAGAACCAATAGTTACAATATTAAAATCAATATTTAGAACTAAGAAAAACTCAGAACGTGAATATTTTGATGATACAGGTTCGATATTTAAGAGTGGGCAAGCCGAAATTCGGCTAATGAAGTTCTTTGAAGAACGTCTGTATTTGCCTGTTGCAGATGCTGTAAAAAAAGTTGCTCTAAAAGTATCTGATATTCAACGCGGTGATGTTGATTTACATATTGGTTATGCTTTTGCAGCAATAGTTATGCTTTTAATTGTAGTCTGGTGGTTTGCATGATTTTGGAATTACTTGCTTATGGAATAATGAATACTTTAATTGTATTGATAATTTCGCCTCTATTTATTAGTCTAATAAAGAAAATTAAAGCTCTTGCACAAGGAAGAAACGGTCCTTCATTATTTCAGACATATTATAATATAGCAAAATTAATGAGAAAAGAAACAATCTATTCTTCAAACTCTTCAATGATAATGCGTGTTACTCCATTAGTTAACATTGCTGCTTTGCTTGTTGCCAGTTTATTCGTTCCTCTGGTATTTATCCCCCCGCACACCGATATAATTGGAAATATTATTTTGTTTATTTACTTGCTTGCGGTTGCGAAGTTTTTCATGGCGCTTTCTGGACTTGATGCTGGAAGCGCTTTTGGAGGGATGGGTAGTTCTCGAGAAATGGCGATTTCAGCTTTAGTTGAACCTGTGATTATAATTGTATTTGCTGCTCTTGCATTTGTTTTCAACACGATTAACATACCTGACATGTTTAGAACTGCATTATCAGCAAATATAATCATAAACCCCATAATGCTGTTGATTGCTGTTTCCATTTTTATTGTAATTATAGTAGAGTCTTCACGTGTTCCAGTAGATAACCCTGAAACGCATCTTGAACTAACTATGATTCATGAAGCAATGATTCTTGAACAATCGGGAAAGAACTTAGCTCTTATGGACTTATCCAGCGCCATCAAGCAGGTACTTCTAATGGCAATTCTTGTAAATGTGGTTTTCCCATGGGGTCTAACTCAAGACTTCACCATAATTGGAATTGTAATTTCAATTTGCGCTTTTATTCTTAAGGTAGCTGTACTTTCAATCTTTATTGGTTTATTCGAATCTTCATGCGCTAAATCTCGCCTTTTCCACCTGCCTGGACTTTTTGTTTTAGCATTTTTCCTTGCTTTTGTAACGTTGATAATAGAGGTATTTGTATGATAATTCCACAGTTTGAGGATATTTCAACAATTTTAATGGTTCTTGTCCTTATAACAGCAGCAATAATACTTGTTAAACGAGATATATTATCACTAATTAGAACTTACGCGTATCAGTCATTGTTTTTAGCAATAATGGCTATGCTGCTATTTTTTGAAACTGGTAGTATGACCCTGCTAGCAATTGCAACCGTAATAGTGGTTAGTAAAGTGTTAATAATTCCTCATTTTATGGGACATATACAACTAAAACTGAAAATAAAACGTGATGTCGAGTTCCATTTTCTAACACCTCAAAAAGCTCTATTCACAAGTATATTTATCATCATATTTGTTTATGTTGCTTTCTCGCGTCTTCTATCCGAACTAAGTATCTATAGTTCCAGTTTATTCTTCTTTGGCGCAACAGTAGGTGTTTCCATTGCTTTTATGGGCATGCTTGTTATATTCACAAGAAAACAGACTATTACCAACATAGTCGGTTATCTAACGATGGAAAATGGTGTAGTACTTTTCAGCTTCTTTTTAACTGAACTTCCTTTAATGGTTGAGCTTCTAATTGTTGTCGATCTCATCGTACTTACAATACTTGCAACAATATTGGCTTTCGGCATAGACTCAACTATTGAAGAATTCCACGCAAGACTAAATCCTTTCCACACTTCTGTAACCAAAATTTTCAGCACTTCAGATAATTCTGCAATAGATAGTGACATTTTGATAAATAAAAAGTCAGATGAGGCTAATTAAAATGATATTTGAACTTTATCTCTTAACCGGAATTTCTGCTTTACTATTTACGCTAATTTCAAAGTCTCACAAAATTATGCATTTCTTTTCTGTTATGCTACCTATTGCATACATTGTTATTGGATTTTTTGCCCTATCTTTAAGTTTTCCACGATATTTTTGGTATGACAATTATTTTTTTATGGATCATCTTAGCGTTTATGAAGCGCTTATCTCTGCGGTAATATTTTTGTTTGCTGCCTTGTATTCTAAAGGATACAATGAATGGTCAATAAAGTCAGGCGAAATGAGCAGCAATAACTTGAAGTTATTCTACATAACATTCAATCTTTTACTTCTCATTGTTACATACGCATTTTTCTCAAATAATCTTGCACTCTTTTGGATACTAGCTGAACTTTCAACAGCCCTTTCTGCAATTTTAATAGTTATGCTTAATACATCAAAAAATATTGGCGCTGCACTTAAGTATCTATTTATCACCTCAACATGCATGCTTTTTGCTTTCATCGGTTTAATACTAATTTTTACTCTTACTGAACATACTATAGGTGCAGGAACTCTCAACTGGAATTTATTAATGGTCTATGCAAATCAGCTTTCGCCAAGTATTCTATTTGCAGCTTTCGCATTTGCCTTTATTGGTTTTGCAGCAAAATCAGGAATAGTCCCATTTCATGCATGGTTGCCTACAGCTTACTCAAAAGCACCCGGACCTATAAGTGCTATACTATCAGGCAGCGTAACTACCATTGGTATCTATGGTATACTCAGAATGTACACTATTGTCGCGCAAACTGAAGCAGTAAGTAAAGTTTCATTATTTTTAATCGTTTTTGGTGTAGTAAGTATGTTGGTAGCAGCTCTAACAATGCTTCACCAGTCGAACTTAAAGAAGCTAATCGGTTACTCTTCAATAGAGCATATGGGTTTTCTTCTTGTAAGCATTGGAATTGGGTCTTCAGTTGCTATTTTCTGGGCTCTGTTCTACATTTTTGCTCATTCATTAACAAAAGCATTGTTGTTTTTATCAGCTGGTATACTCCGCCATCAATATGGTGGCGTTAGACTTGAACATGTAAAGAATGCTATTAAGCTACAGCCTATGGCATGCTGGAGTCTAATAATTGGAAGCGTAGCAATAATAGGTATGCCTATGTTTGCAATATTTCTTCCCAAGTTATCAATTCTGCTTCAAGCCACTTCTCTATCTCTTCTTTTATCATTCATACTTCTGATGATCTTCTTAATTGTCTCAGCAGCATTTGGCGTTTTTATGATAAAGCTTCTGTCTAAGTATGATGAAGAGAGCTTGAATTCTGCAAAACGTTATCATCCTTCCTTAGGTATGTTTACTTCTATCATAACGCTATGCGTAATTGTGATAATTCTAGGCGTGTTTTTCCCGCATCAGTTCACTGATTTACTTAACACAATAGTATCAGAATTAGGTCTAAGGTGAAATTATCATGACTAACCAAATTAGAACTTTACTATCAAATATTATTGGACAGGATTCTTCTTTTGTTGAAGGTTTAAACAATGAGCTTTACATGCTGATTGATAAAACCATTTTATCAAACGTAATTAAACAAATGTCTGAAAACAGCTTTGAGCTAATTAGCCTGTTTTGTGTTGAAGACTTTAACAGCTACAACTTCACTTTGTTTTATGCTTTTGAGAAGTCAGGTCATGAAGAGATAGTAGTCTTATATTGTGCTTTGAATGATAATCATGCAACTTCTATTGCACGAACTTTCCCATCTGCGTGCTGGTATGAACGTGAAATACGCGATGGATTTGGTATAGAATTTGACGATGCATACGATAAACGTAGGTTATTCTTACACGAAATATACCCTAAAAATTTTCACCCATTACTAAAATCCTTCAAGAATCAGAAAACAAACATAGCAGAATTACCCATACAAGATGAATATGACTTTAAAGAGATTAGAGGTGAAGGGGTTTACCAGATTCCTGTAGGTCCTGTACATGCAGGTATTATTGAGCCTGGTCATTTCAGGTTTAGTGTAATTGGCGAGACAATATTCAATCTTGAGGTCCGTATGTTCTACAAGCATCGTGGCATAGAGAAATTAGCAGAAGACAAATTACCTATAGACGGTGTGAAAATAGCTGAAGCTATAAGTGGTGATGAAACAGTTGCCAACGCCGTCGCTTATTGTAATTGTGTTGAAAAAATTTCTCAAATTATTCCTCCAAAACGGGCTTTACAGTTAAGAACTGTGTTCATGGAACTTGAGCGAATTTACTCCTACCTAGGAGACTTGTCGGGTATGTGCGTAGATGTTGCTTACCCAGTAGGTGCGGCTCCTTTTTTTGTACTTCGCGAAGAAATCTTTAGACTTAACGAAACTTTAACAGGTTCCCGTTTCCTAAAAGGTATTATTACATTAGGTGGCTTGGTAAAAGATGTCCCTGAATATTCCCTAAAAAAACTTTTAGTATATCTGCAGTCCTTTCCCAAACGGTTTAACAATGCCATAGAACTTGATAACACGTACTTCTCGCTTATTGATCGTTTTGAAACTACAGGCATAATTAAACACAACCTCTTAGCACCTTTACACATCACTGGACCAATAGCTCGATCAGCAGGAAAACCAATAGATACCCGTATTGATCATCCTTATGGTATATACCGCGAATTAAATGTAAAGAAACGTACATCACCGTTAGGTGATGTACTTTCCAGATTTAGACTTAAAGCAACAGAAATTATTGATTCAGTAATACTTTTACAAGATATTCTCCGAGAACTACAAGATGGCCCAATTTCTGTTAAGTGTCAAGTAAAGGACGGCTACGCGTTGTCACTAGTTGAAGCTGCTCGTGGTCAAAGTATGCACTGGATTTATATAAAAAATAGTCTAATAAGCAGATACAAAGTGCGTACAGCATCATTTTGTAATTGGCAAGCTATCGAACATGCTGTACTAGATAATATAGTTCCCGATTTTCCTTTAATCAACAAAAGTATGAATTTATCCTATGCAGGCACGGATTTGTGATAATATGAATAAAGTCTTACTGAACATATTTAAGGGAAAACAAACTGAGCACTTCGTCTACAAAGATGATGAACTTGAAGCTATAGGTCAGGCACTTAAGAAGGAAGTTGATCATATTTTTGGACGAAGTCTTGCTATCCGCGAACTAGATACAGGTAGTGACAATGCAACTGAAATAGAACTTAACAACCTATCTACGCCTCATTATGATGTGGAACGATTCGGTGTATCCTTCGTAGCTTCACCAAGGCATGCTGATGTTCTAATTGTGACTGGTACTATGACTTATAATATGGTGATTGCCGCCCAAAAAACATATGATGCAATGCCACACCCAAAATTCGTTATTGCTGTTGGAGATGATGCTTGTGGAACCGGAATATTTAACGACTCTTATGCCGTTTTAGGTGGTGCTGAAAAGTTATTCTCTGTAGATTTGAAAATTCCAGGTAATCCTCCATCACCTAAAGAAATCCTCAAAGGTCTGCTTGCACTAATGGAAAAAATCAAACAACATAACTATCATTAACATTTTTTATTATACAAGTAGGACCCTTGAAGGTATTTTGTTAATGAATGTATTAAGTAGCGGATCATCTGAGTCGCGGTTATAAAGTTCATAATATATTTGCTTGATTATCTTTTTTATTTCTTCGCCATCTATTTTATCCTCACCAATACTGTTAAATGTTATAAGCATCATGTGCGTTGGTTGATTTCCTTGTAATGGCGGCATCTGATAGTATACATCTTTTAGAACTCTCGCACCGCTTCTTCTATAGAATAGCATACGTCGCTTTTTGATTTCTTGGTTATTTCCATAATTAAAGTCTTCAACTTCGCCGATGAGCCTTATGCCTTTCTGGCTATAAGTATCTTGTATATATCTAAGCAGTTTGCTGCCTATGCCCTGCTGTCGAAATTCTCTTTTTATTGCTAAATAATCAATCAGTACATAGTTTGTACCTTGAAGTGGATAAATTATTGCCATACATTTGACTTTACCATTTTCTTGGCCAATAATCATTTGCTCTTTTTTTACAATAATTCTTTCTTTAATAACATCTATTTGTTGCTGCTCAGAAGGCGGTATGGCTTCTAAGTAAATATCCATTGCTTGCATGAATTCTTTGCTTTTAACATTGTTAACTTCAGAAAAATGCATTCTTTTCTTCCTTTCATCTATGCTATAGTATAGCAATCAAGCTAATTGAACTTGCTAATAATTACCTAGCTTGTTTTTAGTTTTTTTTTTATAGTCAACAATGCTTTCTGAAAATTAATTGAATGCCTTTCTTGGCTAATTGATAAAAAGTCACTGACTTTTATTTACTATTGAGGGGTGTGCATTATTCTGGTTTTTAGCAATTCTTTGATTTCTTTTGTCAACCCCAATTTTTGCTTAAAAAAAGAACAATCACCAAAAAATACACAAAAACAAATTGTGCACACCTCTATACTATTATCTATTCAGTCAAAAATAGTTAACTTTTGTTGCTGCCCGGTCAATATGTCTTAATGGGCGCCATAGGAATAGTTGTTGTTCGTATAACTCCTTCGACCGGACGGATTTTATCTCCGACAAAATGCAGCGCATTTTCGTTTGTGTCAGCCTCAAAAAAGAACGCAAAATCCCATTTGCCAAATACTTGATAAGCAGCCACCAATTTTACTCCCTCCATCGGAGTCTCATTCCATTCCATGATCATCTTATACAATGGGCCAGCTTTACGAGGATTCAACCGAACCATTGCAAAATATTTTTGTGCACTCTTTTCCATATGCAACACTAATACAAAAAGAAACTCTATTTCTCTTTAGCTTATGTGACTAAACCTTGTGACAACAAAACTGGCAAAATCGACCTGATAAAAAAGTTATCAATATAATCAATTAAAACAATCATACGATTATGCTTAATTACTTTCGTTTTTAATTCGCTTATTGTTGCTGTAATTATTGCATTAATATTATATTATATTATGTTATGTTATGTTATGTTTATTACAAGCCTTTTCAAGATTTCTCTGCTTTTTTAACGGTTTATTAATTTGTATTTAGATAGTCTGTTACTCTGTAAAAATATTCAATTGTACTTCTGTCTATCCTAAATCTTATCTTGTCAAGCAATAACACCAAAAACTCTACCATAAATTGGTACGGATTATTTTTTTAAAAGTTACTACTCTTGACATTATAGGGTCGGTTTAGTTATTATTAATTTTTAGTTACGTGAATAGTTATTAGGTTACTTTGTTAGTCTTGTCATGTTTTGTTAATGTTAGCTCTACAACTACCTACTGCTTTTAAGGTATCTACCTATGGGTGTGAACATCAAGCTTAAGATGATTAATTTGGCTAACTATAAATCGATGACCCTGTTCAAGTGTTATCAAAACGATATCTGCAACTTATTGCTATTTCTCAAAAATAAACGATACCCATCTTTTTGATAGGTTTGATTTGCTACAATGTGCATGTACTATCACATATTTTGCAATTCTGGTTGTTATTCTATTTGCAAGTAGACAGGCTTTTTTAGATATGCTTTAAACGTAAGTGGTTATACATAGGACTGTTTGCCTGCTTGTTTGCTGGCACACCACATCCGTAAATTAACGTGAGGTTGCATCCAGATTGAGTTCGGACGAATTTAACTCTTCAAGTTCAGATATAAAAGAACTTCGAAGTAATATCCACGTAAGAAAAGACCGTTT
>CAYSWL010000003.1:0-51646 GCA_964434745.1 uncultured Candidatus Bathyarchaeia archaeon
TAACGGGTTCAATATTTTGATTTGCCAAATACCTAAAACTAGCCCTTAAATCATAGCCGCCATCACCATGCAGCTTTGCTATGGACACTTTTTGCTTAGCTTTTCTAACTAGTGGTTTTAGCTTTTTATTATCGCCAACTTTTTCATCGCTAATCTCTAAACTTATTATTTGGCCACTTACAACATCAACAGCTAGATGGATTTTGATAAAGCCACTGCGCAGCGTCCATTTATCACATAGCCACTTTGGCTCGGTTAGACACTTTTATACCTGATGAGTCTACAGCTATGGTTAGCTGCTGGTTTGGGTCTATTTGTGGATCTAGTTTTATTGGATTTTTGGTTACTCTCCACCAGATTGTTGTATAGTCTGGCACTTTTAGGCCTTTTACGTGTTTGGTTAATGCATCTATGAAGCCTTCTAGTTGTCGGTAAGGTAAAATGTATGCGTGTAGAACGGCTAGAAGTGAGATGAAGCTTTGTGGGTAGAGGAATCTGCCTCCTACTTTGCCAGAGTTTAAAGTGTTTAGCTCACCTTTCCAGTTCTTTAAAAAATCTAAATCTAGTAGTACCGAGCCTCTTTTTACTAATGCTTGGTTGGTTTTGGCCCAGTTTCGGTTATCGACCAAAAATTAGCCCTCCAAAAACCTACCAATACAACACTAGTACAAACAAAAATATAATTCTTTCAACACAGCATATTTTAAAAATAACTGGTTGGCAGAATTGATTTTGAGATTAACGACCTCAAATTGTATAAGTGTCAATTATTTTTGAAATTTGCTTAAGGCTGTTCTAATTATTAATCATGGCAAGTAGGATAGTTAACTTTAAGAAAGTTAAGAAATAGGCTGATAAATATCTGAATACCTTTTCTCACGGTTAGATGTACCCCCACCCCCCTCTATGTAGACTCTGCTTAGGCTGCTCTTTTGTTTAGTACAAAGTGCTGTTTGATAAAATTGATAAGGTAGTTAAATTAGTAGTGCAATAGAAGAAAGATGAAAATAGCTATAGCAGTATTGCTCACCCTTACACTAATAGTCTCACTAGTTGCTGGATTGCAAGCTGCTAAAGCTCAAGCTTACCAGACAATAACTATCAAACCTGACGGAAGTATAGAGCCAGAGACAGACTTGCTTGAGAGAAACGATTCTACATACACTTTCAAAGGTAATCTTTTTGCAAGCATCGAAGTTGAAAAAAGCTACATCACTATTGATGGCTCAGGATATACCTTGCAAGGGCGCAAAGAGACAAATGAGAGAGGACTAAAGCTATCATATTGCATGGATGTTTTAGTGAAGAATTTAAGAATTTACAATTTCTCTGATGGTGTACTTTTTACTGGCTCATACAATTGCCGATTTATCAACAACTATGTTGAGCGTTGTGGTGTTCATGTGATGGGTTATGGAGGTGAAATAGGCAATTTAATTGCGAATAATACCTTCAAAGACAGCGGTATTTTCATTGATTATAATCATGGTGGACTTGATGTTATAACGGAGAACAATTTCTTTAACAGCGGAATACTTGTTAGCCTTGCTGACCCACCAGTTGTGGATAAAAATTACTGGGACAACTACAGTTCAAAATATCCTAACGCAACAGAAATAGACAGCTTAGGAATATGGGATACACCGTATTTTGATGACATATTGGGTAATGGTGTAGTTATTGATTATCGTCCTTTAGTAAATCCTGTTACCTTTAAGAACCCATACTTTAGCAACCTTACCCCAACACCAAGCACAACAATAGCGCCTACAGCAACACCAACTACACAAGCTACACCAAGCCCATCGACAACAACCACGCCTAACCCAACTTCAAGCCCCTCACCTACAATACCAGAATTTCCATCGTGGCTAATTCTGCCACTTATTATTATGATTGCATTAATGGTTGCTACGATAATTAAGAGAAAGCAGATAAAACAACCGTGATACCTTTTCCCACGGCTATGTGTACCCACCCCTTACCAGCAATTTTGGACGCCTCTCTGGTTTATAGTCAGAAAACGTAACTTTTATAGAAGCAAAAAAAGGAATGTTGATTTCCTAAAGGGGTGTATATACAAAACGAAGAAGTCAACATTTGCATTAATACTATTAGTTTGCATCATTTCAATTGCTTGCATAGCAATTCTGTACTCAGAAATAGTTGAAAAGGACAAATCAATCCAAGCATATAACGCACAGATACAATCGCTAAATTCTCAGATAAGTAACTTAACTGAAATAGTGCAAGGAAGTCGATGGGAATGGCTTATGATTCAAAATGTAAGCGTTCAAGCTGGACAAAAGCTTGATATTTATCAAATTAAGTCAGCAAATTACTCTGGTTATATCTCAGTATGGATGGAAGGACTAAATCTGAACTCTACAAGACTAACCGTTGCATGGGGAACAAACATTTTTCCTCACGTTGAATACAATGAAACAAGGGATTTTCAAGGTACACCCTTTGCGCCTCATAGCAATTATGTCAATGAAGAATATTTTCCAATCTTGCAAGGCGGTTATTCTAATATCACACTCGAAAATAATGGCAACCAAACAATAACAGAACTAGTAAGAATTGCATATTACTACTAAGATGTGATGGATACAGGGTATACCCACTCTCACAGGAAAAGGTCACTAAAGCTTTTTGATAAATGATAAGAAAGGATTGTCTGAAGGGTTTTGGGTGTTTAATGGAATAGTTTTAGCCCAGATTATTTGATATAGCTTCTCAGCTATCTCTCTTTGTGTTGATGTGTCAAGCTGCTTGTAGTAGTTGATGAATTGCTCTTCTATTGCAGTGTTAGCCTGCAACTTTTAAGCCTCCATCACTTCAAAAGATAAAACTATTTTGCCGCTTCTGTGTGCCTCTGATACAAAGCAGCGTCTAGATTCGAGCATTGATTCAACTTTGCTTAGTTGTCGGTTGATGTTTTCTTGTTTTTCTTGTGGTGTTCTCACATAGCCCATAGTTTTAACTCTTCATTTTATTGTTGGCATTTACGCCCAACAATATTTAGGCACCTAAAATATTAAAGGCTTTCGGTACCTAAAACTTATTAGTCAAGTAGCCGTTACTCTTCAATAGGTGCATTAATTGAGATTACAAAAGCAACTATCAAGAAAGTATGAAGGAAAAGAGTACCCAAAATATGTTGTTGCCATACCGCCAAAACAAGTTGAGCAAGCAGGATGGATAGAAGGTGTAGAGCTTGAAGCCAAGGTGGAAGGAAATACAATTATTATTAAACCGAAAACAATTGGCAGTAGATCGAGTATCCTAATTTGACGAGTAAATTAAACCATCAAAACACTTTTTAGGTACCTAATCAATGTTATTGTAGGGCATATTATATGAAAGTTGAATGCCCAGTTTGCCATGTAGAAGGAATCTTACAACAAAGAGGAAACAGCGAAAGAATTCAACATTACTTAGGGTACCGAGATGGAAAACGTGTTTATCACGATCATAAATTGGAAGTAAATGGAAGTAACAATGGAAGTAAATTGCTGGAAGTAAATAACCAAAATTTAGCTTCTGTTAAGGGAATTGTTGGTGGGCCGAGCCGGACTCGGACCGGCGACCTTTGGCTCGTAAAGCCAACGTCCTAACCAGGCTAGACGACCGGCCCACAGATTTTGCTACGATTTTTTATGACGGTTAGGTCTATACTGCAAAGAGGTATTTGACCACTTTGGTAGTATTTATCTACTTAGACCCAAAGACTACAGTACTCACAGCAGTTCTGCTTGATAAATTTTGTTGATTCAACTTAGCCAACTTAAAGATGCAACTTGCACCAAATATGATAAATAGACTTAGATGCCAACAAATAGAGAGTGCAATCATACATGCAGAGGCTATTGTACTTTCTTTCATTATTGTATAAGTAGAGGTGTGCACGATTCGTTTTTGTGTATTTTTTGTTGATTGTTCTTTTCGAAGCAAAAATTGGGGTTGACAAAAAGAAATCAAAAAATTGCTAAAAACCAGAATAATGCACACCCCTCGTATAAGGATTAAAAAATCGAAACACAATTTATTAGTACTTATTGTGAAAAATTATTTTTTATTTTTAATCAACTCATTTAACTTTAATATATCCTCGATTAGCAGAAGTTCTACTCGGCAATCATTAAAAAAAGTCCGTTAAGGTTTACTTATGTGACCCCTAATGTTTTTATTGTAATTCTTATCAATCAAAAAGTGTGATAAAAATGAGTGAAGAAATGTTACAAGATATACTATCTAGATTAGAAGAACAACATGAACTTCTTGAAAAAGTTTTAACTGAAATAGAAGAACTAAAAGAAAGAATTGGAAATATAGAAGACGAAGTAAAATCTAAACTCTAAATAACTATTTTAATTTACCAAAACCATATTTCCATATCCTAATTTTCCAAATATTCTTTTTAATCCTTTGCTATTGTAGAGTATAGAAATATACTGCTAGCTTTAATCGCGTATGGCAGCTACTTTAACAAAGACGCTAAATTTTTACAGTTAAAACAGGAGATTTTCGAACATATAATATAAAAGAAAAACGACATGAAAACTGCATCACTTTAATAGTCAATAACTTATTAATCAGCAGTGGTCAGGCGGTAAGGTTGTGTTTGTTGTGTGGTTTTGTGCTTTTTAGGATTTGATTGAGAATAAATATAAATTGGTTACATCTCATAGTGGGATTATTACCTTAACTGTTAGCATTCACGTTAAGTCTGAGGTTAGATGGTATGAAAAGAATCTTGTGTACGGGCGCTGGGGGCCCAGCAGGCATTAATTTTACTACTTCTTTACGCGCGGTACCAGAGAAAATGTATTTGATTGGAACAGACTCTAACACGCTTTATTTACACTTAGCAATTACTGACAGCAAGTATTTGGTTCCGCGAGCAAAACAATCAGGTTATATTGATAAACTTAATGAGATTATTGCTAAAGAAAATGTTGAATTTTTGCATGCCCAACCAGATGTTGAAGTAGAGGTTATTTCTGAGAACCGTGAAAAGTTAAATGCCCAAGTGTTTTTACCCTCGAAAGCAGCAGTTAAAGCCTGTCAAGATAAATTGGAGTCAGCTAGGGTATGGAAAAATAAAGGTGTACCTGTTGCACGCACTATTGAAGTACATGATGAAAAAGATATTGACCGTGCATTTGCAGAGTTTGGCAGCCCTATTTGGATTAGAGCGCGGACAGGCGCAGGTGGTAAAGGCAGTACCCCTGCGGAGAACCGTGAAACTGCGATTTCTTGGATTAATTACTGGCGTGGACGAAAAGTTGACTGGAAATTTATTGCACAAGAAAATTTACCAGGCATAAATGTAGCTTTTCATAGCATATGGAAAGAAGGTGAACTAATAACGTCAATGGCTCGCGAACGCATCGAGTACATCTATTCATATCTTGCACCTTCAGGTGTTACTGGAACTCCAGCAATCCAGAAAACGGTACATAATGAACAGGTTAACAAGATTAGCACTGATGCTGTTTTATCTATTGATTCTAAGTTTACAGGCATTGCCTCAGTAGATTTAAAAGGTAACGCAGAAGGCATACCGTGTGTGACAGAAATCAACCCTGGCAGAATGTTTACTACCTCTTACTTCTTCTCTTACGCTAGTAAAATACTTCGTAATGACTACTATGCTAATATTCCATACTTAGCGGTAAAGCTAGGCTATAAAGAGACTATACCAGCAGATATTCCTAAGTATAACTGCTTACCAGCAGATGTTTACTGGATAAGGCATATGGATGCACCAGCACATTTAGTCAAAGATGGCAAAGTCCTGGGAGCAATGTATACATGATTACTGCAGCATTCATTTTTGACTTAGATGGCACTTTGGTGGATTTACCTATCAACTACCAAGCTATGTTTGGCGAATTTAAGCAAATTATGGGCATTCCAGAGGTTCGTCCAATTCTAAAAACAGTAGCTGAAATCAAAGATGCTCAAACGCGCAAACGGGTATATGATACTTGGGAAAGATACGAAATGGCTGTAGTTCAAAGAACTATCTTCCATGAGGAAGGTATACGTATCTACCGAGCACATACAGATAAACCTAAAGCGCTAGTTACTATGCAAAGTAAAAAAACGGCTAAAACCATTCTTGAAAAATTTAAGATGAATGACTTTAAAGCCGTTATTACTCGTGAAGATTCTTTTAGCAGAGCAGAACAACTTAAAATGGCTGCAATAAAACTTGATGTCCCGCTTAAGGATATCTTGTTTGTAGGCAATATGGATAATGACGCTGAAGCGGCTAAAGCTGTAGGCTGCCAGTTCAAATTAGTAAAATAAAATAAGATAGCACACAAATTTTTCATACTTTTATTAGGAAAATACCATTATAAGGGAGTTAGATAAAACTCAATGATACGTTTACTGATTTATTAGAAGCAAAAACTTAAGAACGGAGCTGAGTTAAAATTGGACAAAACAGTTACGCATCTTGAAGCTGATTACGATGAAAGTATGTGTTGTTGGTCTTGGTCAAATAGGTTTTCCAGTAGCTCAATACGTTAGCGAGAAAGGTCTCCAAGTTTGGGGCATAGACATTAACCCTAAAACAGTTGAAAACGCTAATAATTTAGCTAAATTTAAAGCTACAACTAGTTGGAAAGAAATACCTCAATGTGACATTTACATTATAGCTGTTACTACTGGCCAAAAAAATCAAGCTCCGGATCTATCAGCTGTTTTTGAGGTAAGTAAAAGCATAGCTCAAAACGCATCTGCAACTGCACTTGTTTCTATAGAAAGCACAATATTGCCTGGTACTTCAAAAAAAATATTTAACGAGATCTTCGAAGGTAAGATTCGTCTTGTTCATGCTCCGCACCGTTACTGGGCAGATCAGGCTGATAAGTATGGGGTTAATCAGCTTCGAGTCATAGGCGCAATTGATAGTGTAAGTCTTAAGATGGGCTTAGAGTTTTATGTAGAAAAACTAGCCATACCTATGCATCAAGTTTCAACAGTTGAAGTTGCAGAGATGTGTAAGATTGCTGAAAATAGCCATCGCTTTTTACAAATTGCTTATGCACAGGATTTAAAGATGTTATGTGGCCAGCTTGGGATGAGTTTTGATGAGTTGCGTGATGCTATGAATACTAAATGGAATGTTGATTTACCTGAAGCACGAGACGGCATAGGCAGACATTGCCTTCCTAAAGATATCCGATACGTTATTAGCCTAGCTCCTAATGCTAGCACTTTACTAGAAGCTGCTATGCAAGTTGATAAAAAATACCGCGAATGGTTAACTCAGCAAAAATAGAAGCAGTAAACAATTAGTTAAATAATCAATTCAATTTTATTTTAGAAATTAAGTAGTAAAATAAAGTATTGTTTTAAGTTTTGGTAAACCTTATAATAATCATACTTGTCCTTCCTTAGCAAGCGATGCTGTATGATTTTTAGATCATAACAGTAATGCTTGGGATTGAAAAAGAATGCAAACACCTGACGTTTGGTTGGATACGGTTACTCCGAAGATTAGCATAGCTATAAACAGCATACTTCCGGTTTTGCATAAAAAAGGATACTCTACGCTAGTCACAGCTAAAAAGCAGACTCAAACTACAGATATGCTTGACGCACTTAAAGTTCCTTATTATAAGGTTGGGGACTATGGCGAGAACTTAAAAGAGAAACTTGTTGTTGAGCAAAAAAGAACCTTAGAGTTTGTAGAATTATTTGAGAAAGTTGGTTATCCGAAGGTGCTTTGGACACATGGTGATGTTTCAGCAATTCGTACCGCTTTTGGTTTAGGTATTCCTATAGTATATGCCAATGATACTGTATTTGCTTATGCAGTTGCACGTTTAACAGGCCCACTAATAGATTGGCTAGTAACACCTGTTTGTTTTGGTAAATCTTGGAGCAAATTTGGCATAGCTAAATCTAAAATTGTACATTATGATGGCCTTGAAGAGGTTGCGTGGTTAAAAGACACAGAATTTGAGAAACCAAAATTTCTTGAAGAACTTAAAGATAAAAAGCCTGTAATTCTTTTCCGTGATGCCGAGTATCAGGCAGTATATTGTAAAGATGTTAAAGTTAATTCACAAAAACTTTTAGAAAAACTATCTGAGATAGGCACCGTGGTTGCTTTACCACGTTATGAGAAAGATAAAGAACGCTTCAAAGGGCTTAATAATATTTGGCTCTCACCTGAGCCAGTGTTAACAGCCCAACTTATTCCCTACATTGATTTAGTGGTGGGTAGTGGTGGTACTGCATGTAGAGAGACTGCACTTATGGGCATACCTACAATTAACTTCCACTTCTGGGATGTGCAAGCTCGCTATTTATATAAAAAAGGATTTCCCATTCAGATAATAAAAAATGAAAAAAGAATAATTAAAGCTGCTAAAAAAATCCTAAATTCATCAGGTAGACAGAAGATGGACACTAAAGTTGCCTTAAGCAAAATTGAGTCTCCAATCCCAAGCTGGGTAAAGTATATTGAACGTTCGTTAAAGTCAAGGCCTAGTTGAATTTGCCTGTTTCTAGGAAGCCTTTGAGATAGTAGAATCTTATTAGTGGGTGAACATAGGCTATTGTTGGTTCTTTGGTTTTTACTGCTACAAATAGGCCTGTGAAAGGTGAAGTGATAAATCGTGAGACAATGCTTGACTTTGTAATTGGAGGAGGTTTATTTGTTTCTTTTTCTATTCTACCCCAAATCTCATGAAGCTGAGTTGCATACCAGTATTGATGGCTTAATTCCTGTTTTAAGCCTTGACGTATATGAATAGACTGAATATTATAGTCAACAATCCAGTAGTATCCAGCTTGTTGAAGTCTATAGGCTAGTGTTGTATCAACGCCAGCATTGACTTTGATTTTTGGAAAACCACCAATTGATTTGATAGCTTCTGTTCGATATATTGTATTATCTAACGTTTTTCCTAATGTAAAAGCAGCCATTTGCCGTGGTCTTAGCCAAGAAGATAAGAAAGCCTCGCCACGATATTTTTTGGCCACATACTGTTGAAGTTTTTTGACTCCGCGAGGTGTGTTTGCAAAACGCATTCCAGATGCCGCTGCAACTCTGTTTTTTTCAAGCAATGGTGGAACCTTAGACCACCAATCAGGGGATAAAAGCAAATCCTGTTCGAAACTGATAAAGTATTCAGATGTAACATGGCTAAGTGTAGTATTTGCGCCGTCACTAATTCCAGTACCTTTGTTAAATACTACGGTCCACCCAAGTGACTCTGCAATTTCTCGTGTATTATCGGTGCTATGGTCATCAGCAATTATTCGACTATTTACATATCTACTAGGAATTACTTCGTTAATTCTTTTCAGAACAACTGGCAGGGTTTTCCCACCATTCTTAGTCCACATAACCAAGTCGACTTTGTGTATTATTAGTCCCCTATAGTTTTAATTAGGCGATAAATAAAAGGGCTACCCTAAAAAAAGAAAAATATTAAAGAGATGCTTAAAACTGAGAAATTAACAGAAACCTTTCCAGAATAGCTTTTTGGGAAATCACAATTAACAAAGTTGATAAACATTTTTTATTTGCTCTTTATAGATTGCTGAATAAATAAAGAATTATATGTAACTACCGTCTACTCTGGAAAACAATTTGGCGTTTTTAGATTTGAAGTAAAAAGTTCATTTATAATAAGCCTTAATTATCATAGGATTTATTATCCAAGAGTCCATTTCTCAAGATGGCAACTGAGAGACCATGATAAAGCTAAGAATGGATGTTGACTACCCGTATGCTTCACGGTACAAAAGTTTTGCTGCAGTAGCTTTGAATAGGAAAAAACCCGGCAAAGAATACTTGAAAAATGCAAAAATAATTGCAAGGATGATTAACGAATCACCACGAGACATAAGAGCATACTGGTTTTTTACACCATATACTGTTCCTGATGAAGAATTGCTAAAAATGTTACATCCAGACAGACATGAAGTAGCGCTTCATGTAGCAAATGATCCCTACGGAGAACTAGAACATTTAGAGAAAGCGACAGGCCGCAAAGTGACCTATTATACAGTACATGGTACAGCTCGCCTGATAGGGAGAATTATTTGGCGAAGAAAGCTTTCAGAGGCAAAAAAGCCTATTCCGACAGATTTTCCACTAAAGTCATTTTATGTTTATCCAACATTAGCTCTTGACTGGTTATGTCATCGAGAACCGTTTGATCAGGCAAAAAAGACTGCAGAAGAGAAAATTGCTAACAAAGAAGTTATTCATATACATCCAGAATGGCTTTTTCAAAGGGGAACTTTCAACCACCGTGGACCATACTATAATGTGTTTAGAAGTATTCTGCAGGTAGATAAAGAAGTTGAAGCAGTTGTAATCCAAAAAAAGAGTTTCTTTAAGATAGCTAGATGTAGCGAATTATTAGAATACACACAAGATTTTATTCCAACTGAAGAAAGTTTGATCAAACTCAAAGACCAAGGCGCAGATGTTATCACATTTATTGAAAGGAAATGGTGCTGTACTCTTCCTGATGTATCTTCAAAATGGACTAAAGTTGAAGATAATATTGCATTAGCCAACATAACAACATATGATGAATGGTTTGGAAAAATAGGTAAGAAAACTCGCAACATGACCCGCAAAGCTGAAAAATGTGGAGTAATTACAAAAATTGTAGAACCAAGCGGGAAGCTAGCTGAAGGTATTTGGAGAATCTATAATGAGACACCAATTAGACAAGGAAGAACCTTTTCACATTATGGAGAACCCTTAGAAAATGTAAAAGCCTGTGTACTTTCAGCTCAAAAGGATACTTTTATCGGTGCATACGTTCAGGAAGAACTTATAGGATTCATACAGCTAGTTTATGGAAATAACATTGCAGTTATATCTCAAATCCTCTCACTTCAAAGTCACTGGGACAAAGCAGTTAATAATGCATTAATCTCGAAAGCAATAGAAGTATGCGCTTCTAGGCAGACGCGTTGGGTTATGTATGGAAGGATGGGAAATCATCCTTCGCTAGATAGCTTTAAGCAGAATAATAGTTTTACAAAGTTTTCTTTCCCACGCTACTATGTACCATTAACTAAGAAAGGTCAGATAGCCATTAAATTTGGGTTACATAGAAGCCTTAAAGATTCCTTGCCGCAGTCAATAAAAGAGCCATTATTCCCAGTTTTCAATTGGGTAAGTAGAACGAAATTCAAAATTAAAAATAAAATCAAATAATCAATAAAAATAACGAAAAAAAGTACAGTTAGTTTTTCTGTTATAATGTTTTTATTAAATCTAGTATTTCATCGCGCACATTATAACTTTTTAGAGCCGTGTCTTTAATCATACTTTGAATAATCTTAGGATGCTCATTAATTGTTATGCGTTCTAAGTCTTCAGGGTAATTAAATACAGGATTGGAAACGTATAGTCCATCCCGAGCTAGTTTTACTGCATCTTTCCAGAAAGTTTGAGGATTTTCATCCATGCGGTTTTTAAGAATATTAATAGTTTTAGTGAACTCTTGCAGGTTGAACATTTCTTTATGTTTTATACACTTTTCAACATGGTTACGGGGGAAAAGAGACCAATACCTGAACATAGGTTTTGGGAGATAGATTGCTCGGGTAAGCGGGCTTGTGCAAGGATTAGCAAAAACATAATCGATACCGTGACCTAAGTAGAAGAAGAATTTTTTAGGGTTTTTAAGACAGGCAAATTCTTTAGCGTCAATTCCTGATCGGCTTACACCCAAGGTCCAAGCATCACCTGTTGCTACAATTTCAGGAAGATTTCTTGAGAATCTTAATCTGAACTCTTCAGTGTATTTGTAATTTTGCATTAACTGAAGATAGGGAAAACTAAAAGTGTTAACATCTGGCCTCATCTCAGGCAAGGCTTTAATGAACCTGACACTTTCTTCATGGACTATTTCGTTTGCTTGCACATAAAAAATATAATCATATTTGCATTTCTTGCGCACTTCGTTTGTTACATCTGCTAATATAGTTATACTCTTTGTATTGGGCCATTTGGACCTAAAAATTCTAACTTTATTATTCAGATTGGAGATTTGTTTTACGACTTCGTATGTCCCGTCAGTAGAATACCCATCAGAGATAAGAAATTCATCGCAAACACGCAGGGCAGAAGCAATAGCCTCTGCAAAAGGGTATCCAGTTTTCAACACATCTTTGACAATCATGAAGCCAGAGATCATATTATAATCAATGGGATAATTACAGATTCACTATATTAAATTAATTAAAAATTTTCCCTAATACATCAGTTGGAACCCAGTACAAAATTAGAAAAAAGAATACTTATTTTATGATTCATTAGTTGATTTAAAAAATGTTATAGTAAGAGGTCGGATAATAGTTTGTTAAGTTGCTCTCGGTTTTTTATTCCTCGAAATATTGCTTTACCGCTTGCATATACGCGAAAAGTTACCCCTTGGAAGGTGAAGTTGAAGATAATTCCAGAGAGACTATTTAACAAAGTAGCTTTGTTTTTGATTCGATTTATTGCGTCTTCTTTCTTTTCATATTTGAAGACAACTATGAGGTCTTTTTCTTCACCACAAGTACCTTCAATTCGGGCAACAAAATCGTCTACAGTTAAGCTTGTCATTAGAATTCTTCGAGCTCCTTTAAAACTTCTATGAAGCGATCCACTTCTTGAGGTGTGTTGTAGATATATAAGCTTGCTCTTGCAGAGGATTGGAGCTTGAAAATCTGGTGCAGTGGCTGAGCACAGTGAAAGCCGCTACGTAGCATAATACCATAGTTGTCGCAGAATAATGCAATATCATGTGAGGATAAGCCAGTTATACTAAATGGGATGATTCCGCACTTAAAGTCAAGGTTTGCTGGGCCATAAACAGTGACTTTCTTAAGTTCACCAAATCGTTTGAGCGCATAGCGAGTTAGTTCTATCTCATGGCGTAACACGCTTTCCATACCGAGCTTTTCAAGATATTGTATGGCTGCAGCTAGGCCCACGCTACCGGCTACGTTAGGAGTGCCTGCTTCGAACTTCCAAGGCAAATCATTATAGCTTATTTCGCATTGCTGTTTGCTTTTATCGTAGGAGACTTCACGTATCATTTCGCCACCACCTTGGAAAGGAGCCATCTTTTCAAGTACATCTCTTTTACCATAGAGAGCACCGATGCCGGTCGGACCTAACATTTTATGACCGGAAAAACATAAAAAATCAACATCTAAATTTTGTACATCTATAGGCATGTGAGGAACTGATTGGGCACCATCTGCTAGCATCAATGCACCATAATCATGAGCCAACCTAGCAACGCGTTTGATATCGTTAATTGTACCACTTACATTTGATATATGGCTAATAGAAACTAGTTTAGTCTTATTCGAAATTTTGCTGTCTAGATCTTCATAGTTTAAGGTACCATCAGCGTTGACTTGTATATATCGAAGAGTAAAGCCAGTTAATTTCGAGATAATTTGCCAAGGAACTAGATTACTGTGATGTTCCATTAATGATACTAGAACTTCATCACCTTGTTTTAGGTTCTGCAGTCCCCAAGCGTAGGCTACCAAGTTAATAGCTTCAGTTGTACCTCGCGTATATACAACTTCGATAGGATCTTTAGCATTTATGAAATGGGCAATTTTTGCACGAGCGGTCTCATGTAACTCAGTAGCCTCCTGCGAAAGAGTATGCACGCCCCTATGTACATTTGCGTTATGTGTTTCATAATAGTTTGTTATTGCCTCTATGACCTGTCGGGGTTTCTGCGTCGTGGCCGCATTGTCAAAATAAATGAGAGGATTGTCGTTTATTTTCCGTTTCAGTATAGGAAAATCTTCGCGAATCCTTTGTGCATCAAAGGTTATTGTTTTTCCTCCGCCTTGAGCTTCTTTGATAAAGAGTCAGCTAACTGTTCTTCTTCTAAGGCTTGTTTTTCTTCAAATGTATGCTCTTTAGGAAGCCACTCAGGTAATGCACCTTTCTTTTCATAGTAGGATCTGACAATACGTTTGAGTGCGCCTACAGCAAGGACTCCACAGTGGAATTTGATGCTAGGCAAACCGCCAACTGCTTCGGTGACTTTGTTCCAGGTTACACTTTCCCAAGCCTCTTTTAACGTCATGCCTTTGACCATGTCGGTAACTATACTAGCAGTAGCAATGTTGGCAGCGCAACCGTAACTTTCAAAGGTAATTTTCTCGATAACATCTTGGTCGTTTATTTTAGCATAGTAAGTAATCATATCACCACATGCAGGATTTCCTGCTACAGCTGTAACAGTTGCATCCTCCATTTTTCCTAGGTTCTTGGGATTTCTAAATAGTTCTAAAACTTTCGGGTTATATGGTAGAGGTGAACGCGACATTTTTAATCAACTCCAGTAGATCCGACAATTCGTCTGATCCGTTCTACTGCGCTAGGCAATACATTCAGGACATAGGTTATATCCTCTTCTGTGTGGTAACGAGTTGTCTTCATTAATATGCTTCCGTGAGCTTCGCTGTAATGTCTACCGATGGCGACTAATACATGGCTTGGTTGAAGCAGCCTGCGGCTACATGCACTACCACTTGATACGTAAACCCCGTTAAGGCTTAACTCAATAGTTAATGCTTCGCCTTCACATCGTAAAAAGCTAATGTTCGCATTATCAGGCACACGTAGCGAACTTTTTGGCCCATTAAACCTAACGTCAGGAAGCTTCTCGAATATGCCGTCAACAAGTTTATCACGTAATGAACGCATATGATCCACGTTAGATTCGAAGTTTGCAAATGCTAACTCAGAAGCTTTGGTAAAACCGACAATAAGAGGTGTATTTTCAATGCCAGGCCACAGTTTCTGGGTACCAACTTGACCTTCGAGGATTTTTTCAACATTTATGCCTTCTTTAATGTAGAGTGCGCCTGCACCGCGTGGACCTAAAATTTTGTAACTGCTAAGTGTTGCAAGATCAACCTTGAGGTTCTGTACGTTAAAAGGTATACGTCCATAGGCGTCAGAAGCATCTGTATGAAATAGTGTGTTAGGGTTTTTGTCTTTAACAATGTCTACTGCTTCTTTAAGCGGTTGGATAGTACCTATTTCGTTATTTACTGCTGCTATACTGACCAAGCAAGTGTCTTTATCTACAGCGTCCTTGAGCTTTTCAAGATCTATTACGCCTTCGGTATTGACAGGCACTTTGGTGGTAGTATATCCATAACGTTTCATGAAGTCAGTGGTGACGTTTAGCACGTTTATTGGTTCAATCTCACTAATGACAATTTTTTTACCCTTGTAATCTTTAGCTGCAAAAGCTGAACCTATCAACGCAAGATTATTAGCTTCAGTTTCTCCAGGAGTAAAATTAATTTCTTCTAAGATTTTTGCACCAATAGATTGACTGATTTTTTTAGAGGCTTCCATAATTGTTTCAAAAGCTTCCCAGCCAGGTTTATGTGTCAATGTCGGGTTACCATATGCGCGTTTGCTATAATATGGCAGCATTGTATCTAGTACTTCTTGTGGAACCACAGTAGAGTTCTCATTGTCTAAGTAGACTTCGTGCTTTAAACTCTCATGCAGCTTGAGGAGCTCTTTAACATTTTCAACCACACAAATCACGCCTACACACATAAAATAATAACAGCCTTATAACCTTAACACTACTATTGAAAATAAAATAACTACAGATAAAAAACAAAATTAAATAGACAACTAATAAAATATTGTGACTTACATTAGCATTCAATTTTTTTACTTTCAACCAGCACATTCGTAGGGCATAAAAAATATTTACCTGCAACAGAAGGCAACAGCAGACATTGTAAAGTTAGTTATACAGAAAAACAATTTTGTTAGCATATAAAGAAATATTCCTGTATACAGAAGCATCAACAGGACATAAAAATTATACATTAAAATTAATAATCTTCGAGACTACTTATGGCCACATCTCCTATTATCTACGTCCAATAAGCCTCAACGGTAAGATCGAATTTATTATAAATACAAGTTGTAGTTAAGTTAAAAGAAAAACAGGTTTAATTTTATACAGAGCAAAAAGCTATGCGTATTTTAAAGAAAAACAATATTGCAAAAGGAGCCGGCAAAAAAGCTTAAAATATAATGGTGAAAATGACATAAAAATCGAAAAAACACTATTAACCTGCTTTTTATCTATGATTAAAAATAACTAGATTGATGGCGATTTTAACGTGAAGGTAGCTGATTTATCTATACCGCAGCATCTTAAAGAGACAATTATTAAAGAAGGCATTACTGAGCTGTATCCACCGCAGGCAGAAGCGATATCTGCAGGAACCTTAGATGGCAAAAATTTAGTTTTAGCAAGTCCAACGGCTTCAGGTAAGACCTTGGTTGCAGAACTAACCTGCTTAAAGCATGTACTTGAATGTAAAGGCAAAACAATTTACTTAGCGCCATTACGAGCCTTAGCGAGTGAAAAATTTGAGGATTTGCAAAGATTTGCCAAGCTACGCAAAGCAAACGGCCAACATGTAAGCATCGGTATAAGTACAGGCGATTTTGACAGCACAGACGCTTGGTTAGAACGCCACGATATAATAGTAGCTACCACCGAGAAAGCTGATTCACTATTGCGCCACCGCGCCAAATGGATGGAAGATATTTCTCTAATAATCGCCGACGAAGTTCACTTGCTCAACGAAGCTGAACGCGGGCCTACACTTGAAGTTGTGCTAGCAAGAATGCTTCAAGTCAACCCTAAGATGCAAATACTTGCGTTGAGCGCAACAATGGGAAATGTAAACGAAATCGCCGAATGGCTCAAAGCCCAATACGTAGTTACCGAGTGGCGGCCTGTGAACCTCAAAGAAGGTGTATTATTACAAGACGAAATTCAATTCAAAGACGGCAGTGCAAGAAAAATTGACCGCCCCACAAATAATGATGCAGTTAATTTAGCTTTAAACGTAGTTAAGACTGGAGGACAGGCACTAGTTTTCGCATCTTCACGTAAAAACGCTGCAGGTATAGCAAAAAAAATAGCTGATCACACAAACGAAGTATTAAGCAAACCAGCTAAACGTGCACTGCAGGTGGAAGCTGAAAAAGTACTTTCTGCTGATGAGAAAACCCGTATTAGCGAGTCACTTTCAGAACTAGTGCGCTGTGGAGTAGCATTCCACCATGCAGGACTAGCCGGACCGCACCGAAAAATTATTGAAAACCTATTCAAGCAAGGTAAAATCAAAGTGCTTGCTTCTACCCCAACATTAGCATTCGGAGTTAACCTACCTGCCCGCACCGTTATCGTTCAAGACTATCGCCGTTATGAACCAGGATACGGTAACTATCCAATTAGCGTACTAGAGTATAAGCAGATGGCAGGACGCGCAGGAAGACCTAAGTACGATAAAAACGGCGAATCCATACTTATATCTAAAACGGCAGATGAATCCGACTACCTTATGGAAAATTTCGTTTTAGCAAAACCAGAACGTATCTGGTCTAGGCTAGCAGTAGAAAAAATTCTTCGTGGACATGTATTAGCGACTTTGGCATCAGAATTTGCTCACACTGAAAATGGCGTCTATGATTTCTTTGCTAAAACTTTTTACGCACATCAATATGACGTGAAAGCAATCAAAAGCATCATCGCGAAAATACTCAAGTACCTACACGACCAAGAGATGATTTACTATATTGACGCTACTAATATTGTTGCAACCAAGTTTGGCAAACGCATCAGCGAATTATACATTGACCCCGTATCAGCAGTAATAATCCGTGACGCGCTAAAGCAAAAGCCACCTCATCTAACTGATTTAAGTATGCTACATCTCATTACACATACACCTGACATGGGCCCGATAATGCGCCCATATAGTCGAAAAGAAATTGAAGATGTCGCCTTGCAAACTGAAGAAATACGTGACGAACTTTTCGTACAACCACCTAATGAATGGGATGACCGAATTGCCTTTGAAACGTTCATCGGTGAAGTTAAAACCGCTAAAATTCTCAAAGCATGGATAGAAGAAGTTAGCGAAGAACAAATGCTAGAAAGATACAATGTACAGCCAGGCGATCTTTACCGAATAATTGAGAACGGAAAATGGTTACTACACGCCACACAAGAGCTAGCCCAACTACTTGGCGCAAAAGATCTAACACCATTGGTAGTAGAACTTGATGAACGAGTCTCTAAAGGCATAAAAAAAGAACTCCTAGAAATTGTTAAACTAGAAGGTATCGGTAGGGTTAGAGGTCGAATGTTATACAATGCTGGCTACAAAAAGTTAGATGACGTTAAACACGCTGAACTTGAATACTTAGTCAGCCTTCTTGGTCCTGCAACTGCAAAGAAGGTCAAAGAGCAAGTTGGCGGAAAAGTAGACAGGGAAGAATGGAACGATCTAGGTAAACCTGAAGAGTACAAACAAAAATCGCTAAGCGAATTCTAGCCTCGATAGGCTAGAACTTGCAGTTCGCAAAGGTTTCTGCCTGTTGAATAGCAGTTCCTAGATAATTTTTCGGATTTAACGCTGCATCAATTTCAATTTCGCTTAACTTGCTGCTAACTAAGCTATCTTGCTGAAGAATCTGTTTGAAGTGTAGTTTTTCAACTTCACTCTTTATGGTCAACTTTCGCAGGTGCTCATGAGCTTCTTGACGGTTAACTCCCTTACGGGTAAGTGCCATCATGACAGATTCAGACATCGTTCGACCCTGTGTAAAGTCAATATTCTTAAGCATACGCTGCTCATCAACCCGCAGGTTAACAACAATATTAAGCATAAGTGAAAGCAAATAATCAGTAAGTATACATGACTCAGGCAACAAAAAGCGTTCTGCAGAAGATTGAGTCAAATCGCGTTCATGCCAAGTAATCATATTCTCAGTAGAAGGGATTGTTAAGCCACGTACAATTCTAGCTAAACCGCAGATACGTTCACAAGTTTCAGGGTTGCGTTTATGAGGCATTGTAGAACTACCCACTTGCTTTTCAGCTTCAAATGACTCAAATAGTTCACCAATTTCAGGCCTTTGCAGTTCGCGAATTTCCACTGAGAAGTTATCTAGCGATGAAACTATCATAGATAAAATACTAATGAGTTCAGCATAACGATCACGTTGCACTATTTGGGTAGAAATCTCAGCAGCACGAATACCAAGACGCTTCATTACAAGTGTCTGAATTTCCATGGCATGTTCACCAAGACCTGCCTGGGTGCCGACAGCGCCACTCATTTTACCTGCAATTACACGTTCACGACACTGTTGAAGCCTTTGAATGTGACGATTTAATTCATACCCCCAAACGGCAAATTTAAAGCCTAAAGTAATAGGTAAGGCATGTTGACCATGGGTTCTACCCATCATTACCGTTTCTTTATAAAATCCAGCTTTCTCTTGCAATATACCACGTAAGACGATTAGGCGACTTTCAATTATAGCTAAAGCATCTTTGAGCTGCAATGCATTAGCAGTATCAACTATATCATAACTAGTTGCGCCCAAGTGTACATATGCACCACTATCTCCACATTGCTCAGAAAGGGCACGTACAAGAGAAGCAATGTCGTGTTTGATATCTTTCTCAATAGCTTTTACACGCTCTACTTTAACATATTGAGTTGAAGCCATTGCCTCAATTTTCTGAGCATCCTCTTTGGGTATATCGCCGACTTCGGCGTGCGCCCAAGCTAACGCAGCTTCGACATCAAGTAATTTCTGTATGCGAGCTTGCTCTTCGAAGACTTTGAGCATTTCAGGTGTTCCATAACGACCTGTATCAATTGGTAAGATGGGCATTGCAATTTCCTCGCACAAACATATGCAAGTTAAACATTAATGTTTTACGAAATCAATTAATGCAATACTAAATAAGAGGGCAATTTATCGTGAAAACTACAATTGCTGTACTAAATAAAAAAGGCGATAACACAATAGCCTCAGTTATTGGTGCACTCAAAAAGGTGACTACTGAAAAGGAAGCCTACTTTACAATTACAACACCCTCTATGCAAGTAACAGAAAAGAACCTCGAAAAAATAAATAAACTATATCTAAATTCGCCTGTTGCTATAGGGCATTTTTCTTTAGAAGTATCCTTACCTGAGGATATACAATATGTTAAACAGAAAGATGCAACACTTTTTTTAGAAGGCACAGTATACTCATCAACTGAAAAAATTTCAGAATTACTAAAGCCGCAAGTAAACCGCGTTCAAATGGCTTCAAATTTTATAAGAAATGCTGAAGGTGATTTCGCACTTTTAGCGATTAAAGAAAAGATGATGATAGCAGCAAGGGATCCTATAGGAGTGCAGCCACTATACTATGGGGAAAATCAAGATTTTGCAGCTGTTGCATCTAACAGAAAAGCACTTTGGGCGCTTGGTGTCAAAGAAGTCTGGTCTTTTCCTCCAGGTCATGTGGCAACTGCAACCTCTGAAGGGGTTAAGTTTGAACCTGCCAAGACATTAGCTTACACTAACCCTATTTCTATGGACATTGATGAGGCAGCTCGAATATTAAAAAATCTTCTAGATTATTCAGTTCAGATACGCGTTTTTGGACTTAAAAAGGTGGCAGTGGCGTTTTCAGGAGGTGTGGATAGCAGTATAGTTGCTTATCTAGCTAAGAAGTATTGTCCTAATGTTAATTTGATACATGTTAGTTTAGAAAATCAGTTTGAAACTCAGGAAGCCTCGGAAGCTGCAAAAGAGTTAGGTTTACCTTTATATGTGCATCTTTTTAAAGAAACAGATGTTGAATTAACTATTCCTAAAGTTTTAGAGCTTATCGAGGAAGCAGATCCGCTTAAGGTTAATGTAGGCATACCGTTTTACTGGGCTGCACAGAAAACTGCTGAAGCTAAGCTGCAAGTATTGCTTGCAGGTCAAGGTGCTGATGAACTTTTTGGCGGCTATCAGCGTTATGTAAAACAATATTTAATTAGCGGAGATGAAAAAGTCAGACAAACTATGTTTAACGATGTAGCTAAAGTTTATGAGAGTAACTTAGAACGAGATATGAAGATTTGTATTTCTAATAATGTAAAGTTGCGTTTGCCTTTTGCTTCTTATAACATAGCAGAGTATGCTATGAGTTTACCAACTGAGTTAAAGTTTGAAAAAGATCCTGATTCGTTAAGAAAACTTGTACTGCGTAAAGTTGCTTCCAACTTAGGAATACCAGCTTGTATTGCTCAAAAACCAAAGAAAGCCGTCCAGTATAGTACAGGAATAAGCAGTGTACTTAAAAAGTTGGCTAAAAAACAAAACATCACTCTTGGCTGCTATCTTAACGACTTATTTGTGAAACAAACACAGAAAAATAGATAATAGAATAGTTAAAAGATAATTAGGATAAATGAAGAAGTAAAGAAAAAAGATTTGGATGCTTCGTTGTTTATTGACGATGCGGGGTTATCGAGAAACGAACAGTTTACTCGATGATTTGGATTGCGCCTTGTGGGCACTGTGACTCGCATGCTCTGCAGACTAGGCAGTCGTCGACCTTGACTGGAACTGCTTTGCCGTCTTTGATCTCGTAGACGCTGACTGGGCAAGTGTTTACGCAAGTTTCGCATCCATTGCATTTAGAATCGACTACGATTTTAACCATTTTTTTTACCTTCTTAAATCATTCAAAAGCAAGAAAGGAAAATAAAAGTGTTTAGGATAATTAACGGATTTCGCCACGTAATCTAAGCATTAATCCGTTAATTGTATTTTCAGCTTTAGCTTTGCGTCGTTCTAGATCAGCTAGTTGCTGTTTGTAGTCCTCAATTGAGACTTCGCCTACGTTACGTTGTGCTTCAAGAGTTAACAGTTCCTGGTTAACTTCGTTTAGGTTAGTTTCCGAAGCATCAAGTTTACGCATTATATCAGCACGATCACCGCCAGAGCTTCTAAGAACGGCTTTAAGTTCATCAATTGTTTTATTCAATGACATCATGCGACCTTCTAGGCTGGCACGGCGTTCTTTGTATCGACGTCGTGGAATTCTGCCGCGTTGAACTCTATTTTCAAGCGATCTAATTTCAGAGTCGATTTGGAGTTTTTCTTCGTATGATTCCACAAAGGTTCGAATTTGATCTGAGCTTACGCCTACTGCTGCAGCCACTACTGGCGAGTATGTCTTTGCAGGTGTAGCTTTGGCTTTAGGTCTAGTCATGAAAGCCACTATTGCGGCGCCAACTGCAGCAATGACCCACATCCATATTGTTGGTCTGAATGCTATCCACAAGGGGCTAAAGACAAATTTTGCTTGCACAGTTTCTTGATTATAAATTGAATCAGTGTAGGTTACACCTGATCTGGTAACAGTTAATGATTCTTGGAAAGCGTTTCGGCTAATTATTGCAGATGGTGGGGGTGAAAGAAGTGATGCGCCCTCAGGAGGAGTAATAGTTGCAGACATGGATTCGATGTAATAGTTAAAGTATGGATACAAAGTAAGATCGAGGACAAACTGCCCTGATTGTTGTGAGGTACTGTTAGGCAAAGTATACTCTATAGTTATGTCACTTAGGCTGCCTATGCTAATTGATTGAATAAATGTTACATTAGCTACCTTGGTGATGCCTGGTGTGTCATAGGTATTCACGCTTAAGCTTCTGCCAAATTGGTCTCGAGCCACAACATTTGTTGCACCTAAAGGCAGATTTAGTTTAAAGAAACGCAGGCTATTTACGCCATTGTTGAGTATAGTGTATTTGTCAGTAGATGTTACTGTTCCACTTGGATTGACATTGACATTTCGATCTAATGAATTAATTGTAGCTACTTGCAGATAATCAGCTGCTGCATTGAGGGTTGCGTTTGCAGGAATGGCAGTAAATGCAGATAAATTACTTTTTTGATAGCTAGTTGCATTTACAGCACCATCTTCTTTTTGAATAGTAGTTAATGTTACCCCAGCTGGCAACACCAATGTCGTATTCACTGTTGCAGCGGGAAGTGTTAGACTTGGATATGCAGGGTAGTTTAGATTGTAACGAGTAATACTTGAACCAGGTGCAAGTAAGTCGTTGGAAAGAACGAATATGACAGTGAAGGTATTGCTAGTTGCGTCACTGAGATCTATTGTTGTACCGTAAAAGCCGCTGCGATCTTGCAACGAGACACCTGCAGTTACAGTTAACTTGTTATTATTAGAGTCGTATGCTTCAACTTCAATTACATGTTGGGTATACTGGAATGGAAGACCTACTTGGATAATGCTAGGCATTGTACCGGTCACTTGGATAGTATCACTTATAATTACTTGGCCAGAGTACAGAATATGTACCTCGTGAGTTACAGTCTGTATGCTGTAGCCTCCTGTTTGGGCTTGAGCACTCTGAATATAGACTGTAAAAGGAATAAATAACGCTAAAGAAAGAACCATCAATGCCAAGACTACAGCAAACTTTTTCATGCAAACTTCCTCTAGTTTTCTTTAATGTACCGTTACCTTGTTTATTTACTTTTCATGCTACGCGTTACACGTATTTAGGCTTTCGGCTAAAACGCAGTTCCTAAAATGGAAAACAGTAAATACAGAAAGACAGTGTCATGAAGCCATACTACAAAAAGCCAAATATGTTACCAAAATAACTGTCAGTAAACATTATTTGTAGACTTAAAATCCATTATAACTGTTAATATTATCGTAGTAACTTGAATTTTGCTAAACCATCTTTGATACTTGGTAATTATATTCAGCCAGATGTAAAAATGGCATAAAAATATAGGTTAATGAACCTGAAAATTTTGATAATTTTCATAATATTTACCTTGTAAAGAAGACTTCAGTAAAGAGCGTCTATCAGCATATTGTGATAAATTCACAATATGATTTTTCGCTTACAAGATAACTCACTTAGGTTAGAGATAGCACTAAAGGTATAGTAGTATAGGTAACTTGATGTGATAGCGGTTTCTTAGTAATTATTAGAGATATAGTGAAAAAGGGTAGCAGTTTATTATTAACATAGACCGCTTTCTTTAAAGTAGTAGTCAGTTTCTTTTTTAGGCCCAAAGCTTCGTACGCCATTTGCTTCTAACTGTTTACGAAGCTGTTTGGCGTGGTCTTCGTTAAGTTCGCCTTTCTTTTGTAGATATGAGATGATTTCTTCAGCTTGTTCGGCATTATCGCATCGTCGTAGGAAGTCTATTACTGTTGGGTTATAGTTTCTAAATTTATCTGGTTTCACAGCGGGCGTCTTGGAGGCTTTCTGTTGAGTATCTACTTCTACGTCAATATCTGAAGTTTCAAATTTGACTCCATCTTCAACATCTACTTTTTGGTCAATCTGATTTTCGGCTGCTACTTCTGCCTCAGCTTGTTGGGGGCTTTCACGTACAGAGTCAATTTTAACTTTATTTTCACTGTCCTCAAGTTCCTTGTACAAATGAGGAAACATTTTTTTTATGTCTTCTTTGCTTTCCAAAGCTCTTCCCTAAGAGAATTCTTATAATTATACTGAAAAAACAGGTTTATGTTTCTTTTTACGTGGGAGCAAAAATTTGTTGTAGATACATAGTAGATTTAGTTTGGCAGAAAACGTTGTGCAGGATTAGTTCTCAATAAGATTTCTAGCTCTTTTAGTGTTAAACCTTTGATTTCATCTCCAAAGGTATCACAGACGCGCTTAATTTTAGCATTATCAACGTTGCGAACTGTCACTTCTACAGTATACTTAGATGGCGTTGATGTGTAGATATGGCATGAGTCTTCGGTTTTTCCATGCTTAACTACAGTTGTTCGTTCAGTTTTTGATATTTTCAATCCTACTGCTTGGAGGCAATCAATAATTTCTTGAATCTGATCAGTGTAGGTGTATATGTCGATGTCGCTGTTGCGTCTTATTGTTCCTCTCCAGACACTTCCGATAAGTAGAGGGTGAAAAGCTTTCAAAGCTTTCATTATTACAAGAGCTTCACTGCGCATTTTAATTAGTCGTCGAATTCTTGCTGGACCTTCATTTTCTTCAGCAAGTAAGTCAAGTGCTAATGCTACTTCTAAGTTAGAAGGTAATATGTGTGACCCAAAGTTCTCTGCCGCTTTAACTTTAGCCTGTTTGTACTCTTTTTCTATCTCAAAATATAAAAGAAAGGCAGCTTCACGCGCGATTTTTTGACGTAAATCTGCGGAGCTGAAGTTTTTTTGTTTGCGTGACATTTTATTTACGCATAACTGACTCGTATAGTCCAATGGTTTTTTCTGCTATGCGAGTCCAAGAAAATTCTTTAAGAACACGTTTTCTACCATTTTTACCTAACCATTTACGACGTTCAGGATCTTCCAAAACACTCAGTATACCCCAAGCTATATCGGAGGGATTGTTAGGGTCTATATGAAAACCACATTGTTCTTCACCGCAACATATTACAATTTCGCGCATGCCGCTAACGCCAGCAGCGCCTACAACAACAGGTTTTTCCATAGCCATTGCTTCAAGGGCAACAATACCAAAAGGTTCATAGAGGCTTGGAAAAGCTGCAACATCACAAGCTGCATAATGCAATATGCGTTCTTCTTCTGGAATAAAATCAAAACGGAACTTAACATAAGGTTCAAGTCGCATAATTCGCACTAGATTTGTGAAATATTCTGAAAGCTCACCTACACCTACAATGACAAGTTTAACGTTAGGATATTTTGGCAATATATGAGGTAAAGACATTATCAGCTTATCAATGCCTTTGACGCCGACAAGTCGACCTAGGAATAGAATCATCAAATCATCGTCTTTTATGCCGTAGTGTTCTCTGACGCGTTTGACTTGTTCAGGTTTTATGTCAGCAGGGTTGTATTTTTGTGGATCTACACCATTGTAACTAACTTGGATTTTATCTTTAGGAAAACCAAGCTGAATAAGTTCATCTTTCATGGCGTAAGACACTGTAACAATTAGATCGGCCATTTTGGCTCCACGTAGTTCAATGTTGCTTACTACACTACTACCTGTACCCATTGTACGACCCTGTTCAGTTGAATGCACATGGAAAGCTAAAGGCAAACCTGTTTCTTTTTTTACAGTAACGCCGCCCATCACTGAAAGCCAATCATGTGCAACGACTATATCATATTTTAGGCCGTCTTTCTTAATCAGGTCATTAACTAGTTTTGCTGCAGTTAGATAGTTATAAACCATGAGTTTTCCGAACAGATGAATTCCTCTGCCCCATTTACGGATATCTTCAGCAATTACATCAGGCAAAGAGTCAGATACGTCAAGGTGTAACGGACGATGGACTTCTATACCACGCCATATTTCGCGTGTAGGCATCATACCTGCATCGTCATTCATAGTAAACACTGTAACGTCATGGTCCATAAGGACGAATTTCCGTGTAATTTCAGCCGCGTAAGTTCCTAACCCACCGACAATTTTGGGGGGATACTCATAAACTAGAACAGCGATTTTCATCTGTATCTTTCACCGTTTTCAATATAGCAATACAATGCTGTTTCTACTAAAACCTTACCTATAATCAATAAAATGCATACATACAGCAGACAAGCCAAAAATCAGCCATAAGCAAAACTAATCATAGTATTAGTTTCTCTACTAAATGGAACTTTCAATAGTTGAATGTGAAATTCTTAAAACAACTTTGATTAATAAAGAAAATGCTCAAACCATTCTATCGCGATTGCTGTGTGAAAAGTACTTTACTTTAATTAGATAGATATTGATATGTCGATAAATCTGTAGAAAATCTGATTTTTGCTAAAAAATTGTCTAAGTTGATGCAAACTATAGAAGTTCATGTTAACTGAGATTTTTACTCTTGGTATACAACTATTGGTGATATGTGGTATCTAAGAAAACTGTTTAAGAACAATAAAAACTTGAAAAACTTTGTACAAGACTTGGCGAGTTGATTTAGAATCGTTGTGAGGAACTATCAAAAATGATTGGATACAACGCCTATCTGATGATAGAACAAGTTAAAGGTAAAAAGAAAAATTGAGTATCTATTAATGATGCTCGTTTCCTATTTTTGATACTGATTTTTTATGTTATGTGGCTGTAGACGGGGTGCTCTCTGAATTTAAGAATAGTTTCTGATTTTTCTATTGTACCACTTGGGAGCCTGGTGCATAATGAGGTGACAATTGCCCCGTCTTTGACGAACCGTACGCCATCGAGTAATTCACCTTTTGTTACGCCTGATGCAGAGAAGATCATTTCATTACCTTTGGCTAAATCCTCTTCAGTATAAGTTTTTTCACAGTCTACGCCTGCAGCTTTTAGTCGGTCGCATCTTTGCGGGTCATCTTTTTTGTCTTTCCAAACTTTAACAAGCATAGTTCCACCTAGACATTTTACTGCTGTAGCTGCGATAGTAGCTTCTGCTCCTGCACCGGCACCTAATAATAGGTCAACACCTGAATCAGGAATACAAGTCACTATAGAGCCTGCAATATCTCCATCAGCAATTAAAATAATTCGTACACCCATTTTGCGTAGTCGTGCAAGTAAATCGTTGTGACGTTCACGTTCAAGCATAATTACAGTAAAACTGCTAAGTGCTTTGCCTTTGGCTTTAGCAATGGTTTCAACCATTTCTTCAATTGGCATATCAAGGTTAATTTTGCCTTTAGCATGATGATCTGTTGCAACTTTGAAGTAGTAGCCATCGTCAGGTAGAACTTTTAGACAGCCTGAGGGAGCGCATGCTAGAGCAGAAATAGCGTCTTTTTTTCCTTTTGATGTTGCGGTGGTACCGTCAACTTGGTCGATTACAAATTCCACTTTTGGACCGCCTCCTGTACCAACTTTTTCACAGTAGTTGAATGCAGGCGCTTGATCTTTTGCGCCTTCACAGCATATTACTACGCCGTCAACTTCAGTCTGGTTTAAAACTGCTCGTGAGAAATCCAGTGCAGTTTGATCAACTTTGTCCGGGTCACCTTTACCGATATGCAACGCTGCGCCTACTGCGCCGGCTACTGTTATTCTTGTCAAGGAGGGGGAAAGGGATCGTAAGGTAACCATGTTATTTTCCGCCTCGTTCTTTTACCCACAGCTCAGCTAGTTCAGCATAGTTCTGTGAGATTTTCTCAACAGCGGTTGCTCTATCAATTTTACCTGCACGATATTCAACAAGTGGCTGCCAGAAGATTGTTCTTCCGACTGCAAAACCGATAATGCCGGTAACTTTGGCGCCTACAGCTAGCCATTTTTGAACGTTCTCTTTTGATTCACCTCGTCCAAGTGTAATCACGCCAGCTTGCCTTCCATCCTTTTGGACCTGAGATACTATTGCCTTAGCGTCTTCAGCTTTATCTACACCTTCAAGTTTCCAAATTGCAGGATTAATTCCAGCATCCTGGATTGCTGCTATACTTTGAATCATTAGGTTAGGTCGCATTTCACGGTCGAATCTATCTTTTGCGCCACCTACTTGAGCTAGCTGCTCAGAGGTAGCAGGCACTAGCAATTCAAATAAAAATGGTTTTTGAACCTGCTGTAAATAGTCGTTAAGTTTCTTAAGACGTTCTAACTGACGCTTATTCATAGCGTCGTCACCTGCTGTATTGTAGCGTACAAGTACCTTCACAAGCGTAGGGTCAAACTCTTGGATATGCTTACCAAAGTCTTCTCCGTACTCAAAGTCAAATTCATCTTGCCCTGACTTTTCTACTGGCATAGCAAAAGTGAAACCACGTGCTTTTGCTTCAACAAGAACACTCTTGCCAAATTCTTCATCGACAAGCATACCAGCAATGTCTTTAGGAACATTTTTGCCTAAGGCTGCAATAAAACCTTCAAAAATGATTTTCTTTGCATCTTCGATCTGGACTCTCTCCGCGGCAGTCGGTTGACGATTTTTAATTTCAAATAATTTTTCCGTGAATGATCCGCGGTGATCAAAGGCTAAAATTAATAATTCTCTTTTGGTCCAATCAATCAACTTAATTCACCTGTGTACCATTTTCTCGGCGATGTCCAAATATATTTTGCTACTCCAACCTTGCAACTATACGGCAAAACTTGAGCATAATTACCAAATCCCTAGCAACCAAACATGTTTACTGCGCTGGAAGCAGTCAAGCGGCGTTAAAGGTTGTTGTAGGAAAGAAAACATGAAATAAGAAGGATACTTTATTTTCGTAAGTGATTTGTGTGGATGAGGTCAGGGTTATTTCTGCCAAGATTCCTGATGAGGTCTTCAAAGAGATGGCGTTGCGGATTCCTGAAGGTGACCGAAGCGACTTTATCAGGGAAGCGATAGTTGAGAAGTTACAAAAGACACCTAAAGCCGATAAAATTTTAAAAATTGAAGAGAGAATGGAAAGAATCGAAATTGCACTTGGCGAAATACGAAAAACCTTGACAGATTTAGAGATTCTAACCTATGGGCGTGAAAAAGCCAACCCGCATAGCTTTTGTTTAGATGATGTAGACCGCAAAATTGTAGAATACCTTATGCATTACAAAGGAGCAACCACACCTGAGCTTGCAGAGTATCTCAATATTAACCGCTGGCTTGTACTTAATAGGCTTCGTAAGATGCAGAAAAACAGTATTAAACAATATGGTAGACCTGTTATAGACTACTACGGCGGCGAAAAGTCTGGCAAAAAGAAAGCATGGTGGGTAAATGAAGAACTAATACAGCACGAATAGCGATTAACTTAAGTTCCACAGGTTAGGTTACTTTGTAGGTTGGGCTCGTCGCCGAGCACGGATTAAGGCGTCGGCCTCCGGAGCCGAAGACCCTGGGTTCAAATCCCAGCGGGCCCGCCACTTGATTCTAAAATTCATTAATTATTAACGAGATTATTCAAAAAAAAAACATACAACTACAATAAAGAAAAAGTCATTTTTGCATATGTATAACTGCAAATTTGAGGTAAATTGGCTAGTTGCTGTTGCCGAGTAGCCACATATGTTTATGAATTGTTGTTAGCTGTACTAGAGATGCTCCTTTTTGATGCGTAATGGAGGTGAATTTCTTTGTCTAGCCAAGAATCAGTTCGTGGTGGAACTGATGAAGAACGGCGCAAGCATGGTAAAATGACCCGTGAAGAAGCCGGCAGGAAAGGCGGCGAAAAAGTAGCCGCAGAAAGAGGCCCAGAATTCTATAGCGAAATAGGACGAAAAGGCGGCGAAAGCCGCGGAAGCCGAATGGAAGGCTCATCCAAATCGTCTAAAACGTCTCGCCAGGCAGCTGGCAGGAAAGGCGGCCAAGCTCGTGCGCGTAAATAAGGTACGTGTGATAGGAGGGATCTTAAGGCCTACATTCCCTTCTAATTCTCACTCCCCATTTTCATTGAAGTTAAACTACATTTTAACTTTAACTTTTTATCATTTGCTCCTCTGCAGGTAGTGAAACCAGAAGAAAAAGCAAGGGCAAACATTGATGCTTTGCTTAAAGATGCTGGATGGGTACTTCAAGATTATGAACAGTTAAACCGTGGCGCAGGAATGGGCGTTGTCGTGCGCGAGTTTCCTTTAAAGGAAGGCTTTGCTGTTATGATTGATTTTGTAGCTTGCGGGACGGGCTCTCGGCTGCGGATAAGAATTTTCGCACTTAATCTTGTGAGGACTTCGTCTGTGATGGCTTTGCCGAATAGTTCGCCTGCGCCGCGCGAGGAAGCTAAAACGTCTTGGACTGCTTTAGCAGGATCATTCCAGAGCAGCTCTTCAAGAAAGGGCTTATCTAGGTGCAGGTTATCTGTCTGCGCTTGATGGCTACCGTTTGGACTTAGCTTTGGCTACTCTGCGCTACAGGTTTGGTTATTTTCTTTTCCTAAACACAATAGCTACGGCTACAATTATGGTGATTACTGCCATGGCCGCTATGATGTATGCTGTTTGTGCCGGAAAAGCTGTTGAGTTAGGTTCAGGCGACTGCGCGGTCTGTTGTGAGGCGGGCGCTGTGGCCGATGAGCTTGATGATTGGGGCGACGACAAGACAGGTGTTAATGTTGGGTTTAGTGTTGATGAAGGTGACGAGCCTGGCGAGGGTGTAGCTGTTGGAGTTTGGTATGCTGGGTCAGGTGTACCGTAGCCTGCGGGTATATACTGCTCGTTTTCAGACATGGGTGTAACCGAGGGACCATATGGGTACGAGTATGGATAGTCGAGATACATGAAAGTTTGACCCCCAATAACATATAACATATCGTTTACTACACCAACTCCAAAATTAAGTCGTGATGTAGGCAAATTCGCTCCATTTGTCCAACTGTCCGCTTTTGGATCATAAATCTGATTAGAAGCTGCTGCATCGCTTATCACATAAATCCGCTTAGGTGCTGATTCGCCTGTAGTTGCTACTGCCATAGCTCCGTACATATCAACTGAAGGCAAAGGTGAACCTTGACTCCAGCTATCTGTTTGTGGATCATAAATTTGGTTTAGGTTAGAAGAAGGATTGGAAAAAGCGCTACCTATAACGTATATTTTATCATCAACAACTGTTGAAACATAAGCAGACGTTGGAATGGGCATGTGTGTTTTGGTGACCCAAGAATCTGTTTCTGGGTCATAAACTTGGGTAAGGGGTATGCGTGAGTTAGTTGAACTTGAATTGCCCAAAGCATATCCTATAAGGTATATTTTATCGCCTACAGCATTTGCCTGCATTGCATCTAAAGCAACAGAAAAAGGCGTTTTAGTTTCCCAACTATCAGTTACAGCGTCATAAACCTCATTTACGCCATTGCTTATGCAGTAAATTTTGTTTTGGCAAACGGCTATGGCAAAATGTGCTCTTGGAGTAGGCATAGGCTTCTTTGTAGTCCATGTATCCGTAGCGGGGTCATATTCTTCGACTGTTCCTACGGCTCCTCCTTGGGTGGGCAATGGTCCACTTTGAGTGCCGCCGCCTCCACGGATTGTGGAGCCTCCGACAGCATAGATTTTACCATCTACTGCAGCTACACCTAAGCCACCTCTAGAAGTAGGCATCAATGCTCTTGTTACCCAAGAGCCTACAGTACTCCATGGCGTAGGGATGGGTGATGTTGATGGTGCAGGAAGCCGTGTAAATATGGTCTGATTTTCGGAGGGGCGATAATATATGGAGCCATTAGCAAAAGTTTGACCAAGAAAACTTACTTTCAAGGTCCAATTGCCAACTAAGTCTGGGTTAGAATAGGTTCTAAACTGGATTATGCCATCTGAGTTAGAATCATAATAGTTTGTTGCGGTAACACCGTCTGGGCGTGTAAACGTTACAGCTACTCGTTGGAACTTATCCTCAGCCGTCGGAGGCGCAGGTCCAATCTGTATACTAACTTCCAACATGTCTTGATTGGTCAAAGGATTAGGTTCTACACTTATGACTGAGAAAGTATCAACATTTGACTGAGCATTAACCTCAACAGATATGCCAATAACTATGAAGATTACTAAACAAGTAATAAGTAACCTATAAACTACCGCTTTATTCATTAATATTCCCATCCTTTATTCATGTATTGATATGCGAAGATCTTTTATGCAATCGGAAGTTTCATTTGTAATACATACTAATTTTTAATTTTAATAAAAAGGTTGCGTAGTTATTGTTTTATTGGTGTATCTGCAAATCTTGATTAGGGGTTCCTCAAGTGCAGATTATATGCATCTCCGTAAATAGCCATAGATGAATTTGGCATCGTTTCAGGATTGCCATTCCACCAGTATGCAGTAAATCCTCCCGTTGATGCACTAAGCGGACTGTTTCCGAATGTTGTACCCCAATACTGCGAGCAGACTGTATCTAAAGCATCTTTAACTGACATGTCAAAGTTCAAAGCATAATAGAAGAAGTAAGTAACCCACCAACGGTACTGAACTCCTGTGTCATATGGTATGTGTTGCATTAGCGATGCGGAACCCCATGGAAAACCTATGTAACATTGATCGCTACTGTCTGGGCTGTTGTAGCCATCGCTGCTCATTTGTGATCCCACTAGCCGATGAGTAAAAGCGAAAGCCATCCCGCGTGCCCTGTCTGGATAAGGCGGCCAACTTCCAGTCAACCAAGCTTGATAACTAAGGTCTGCAGATAAGCAGGTGTTAATGAATGCAAAGCTAATTTTATTTGGGGTAGTAAGCGTTGAGTATATGTCCATATCATACACGCCGTGGCTAGGATCGGTGTAGTGGTGTGTCCGGTTGCCGATTATTGTGCCTGTATTGTCTTCAAACATATAATGGAATTCGTTAGGAGGCGTTAGAAGAGTGGGGTATCCTGGAGATAAGCCAACACCATGGTCGAAATCAACCACTGCTACTTTGTTGTAAGCGTTCTGCAAAGCAGATATATCGCTGAGAATTTGAGTCTTTGATGAAGAGTTCCCTTGATGATTCCAAGCTGTACCATAGCCATTATTGGCAAAATAGGTCCTAACAGTGCTGCTAACAGTTTGCTGTAATTGAACTTCAGTTGGATGTTTACGCCAACTATAACCGTAAATTTCATCAAATGCACCAGTGCTTTCAGAGCCCCAAATTACGGCGCCACCCGTTGCATTAGCAGTTGAAATACACATAACGACAGGCATCGAAATCATAAGAACACAAAGCAAAGCTATACAAGTTTTAATTGCGCGTAGTTTCATCGAGCTGTATGAAAGAACATTTTTCTTCTTGCGCACCCAGAGTAAAGTTGCACCTACGATGGCAACAGCAAGAACTGGAAATGCTATCCAAGTAAGCGAGTTAAGCTGTATTCCAGTAACTGTAGGTCCTTTATCAGGAGTTTGCGCTGTTGATGCGTTAGCTTTAAGCATGTCTAGAATAGTTCGTTCCTCTTCAGGAGTTATTGTTGACCACGCTTCTTGGGTTTGTTTGATTTCTTTGGTATCTGCCCAGATGTCAACTTCTAAGCCATAGAGGTTGCCATACCATTTATCTAATGCAACGCCGCAGCGCCAAACTGGATAGAGCACCAAAGCATCGTCGTTGCGAGCCTTATTTGCCTCCAATGAACTATCGAAAAACAAAGTTGACCAGATTACGTTTGATTCGTTAAAGTATTTTATTTCAAAAGCATCATCGTCTAGTTTTAGACTCCATGAGCATGTTTTAGTGGTTTCTAGCGCAATGGTGGCAGCTTCTTTTTCAGATAAGGCAATTTTTGTGCTGCCAATCTTGTATAATTGCCAGTTATCGACAAAGTAGGTTAAGAAGCCGTTATTGAAGCCTCAGGCTATAAATTTAGCAGGAGCTAAGATATTGTCGAAGCTGTAGATCCATTTAAACGTTGTATAGCCGTTTATCGAAGAGACCTCAAGTCGAGTGTCGTTTATTATTGTTGTGAGGTTCTTATTTGCGTCTATATTGTTGAGTGTTGATTTGAGTTCGCCGAAAAGTGTATTTTTAGTGTAGGTTTGGTAGTTGCTAAGGAAGCCTTGTGCTAATTCAACAGCATTGCCTGTGGCAGCCTGTTTATTTAGACTTGGCAATCCTTCATTTTTGAATACGTTTAGCATTAGCAAGTTTTCGTTGGTGAAAGTACAAAGCATACTTAGGTTACTTCCATCTGAGGTGAGATTATAACCTGCGTACTCCTTGGAAATTCCAAGTTGTGGGTCTGTTTGACTTTGTTGATCTTTTACTGCTATTGAGTATTTTGCTGTGTCAAGACCAACGACGTTATTTAGAATCGATAAGCCTTTCTCGGAGAGATTCATTTCTGCAGCTTTTGCATTGGGTGTTAGAGTTGCGTAGGCGACAGAACTCATCAGGATCAAAAGAGTTGCCATGACCAAGACTTTTTTGGTTTGTTTTTTAGTCATATTTTTCTTTTTCTCCCTTTGCTTGTTTTAGTTTGTCCTCTTTTGTTCCTCGGTTTATGCTGGGCTCGACATCTGCTTAAGCAACCAGCCGTGGACCTAAAGAAGACAACCCTGCGTATGTTCCAGTCTGTTTTTAAATTTTTCCATTTTTTTGCTGTGTTGAAAGATTATATTGTGGTTTGTGCTAGTGTTGTATTGATGGGTTTTTGGAGGGCTAATTTTTGGTTGAAAACCGAAATTGGGCCAAATACAACCAGGCACTTGTCAAAAGGGGACAAGTACTGCTCGATTTAGACTTCTTAAAAAACTGGAAAAACGAGCTAAAAACCTTAAACAATGACAAAGTAGGGGGCAGATTTCTTTACCCGCAAAGCTTCATCTCACTTCTAGCAGTTTTGCACGCATACATTTTACCTTACCGACAGCTAGAAGGCTTCATAGCTGCTTTAACTAGCCATATTGAAGGCCTAAAAGTGCCAGACTACACCACGATCTGGTGGAGAGTAACAAAAAACCCAATAACACTAGACCCACAAGTAGATCCAAACCAAGAACTCACCATAGCTGTTGATTCTAGCGGCATAAAAGTTTCAAACCGCGGTGAGTGGCTACGTGATAAGTGGAAGCTGCGTAAAGGCTTTATCAAAATCCACCTAGCAGTAGATACTGCAAGTGGGCAAATTGTTAGTTTAGAAATAAGCGATGAAAGAGTTGGCGATAACAAAAAGCTTAAGCCTCTTATTAGAAAGGCTAAGCAAAAAGTGTCTATAGCAAAGGTGCTAGGTGATGGAGCGTATGATTCGAAGGCGTCTTTTAGGTACTTAGCAACTCAAAATATTGAGCCAGTTATTAAGGTGCGTAAAAACAGCTCATTTCATTCTAGGGGCTGCTTTGAGCGTAAAAAAATGGTTGTTTTTGAGCAAGATTTGAACTGGAAAGTGCAGGTTGGTTATGGTTAGCGTTGGAGAGTTGAAGCTGCGTTTTCATGTTTGAAGCGCTGTTTTGGTGAACATGTTTGCGCAACTAAATATGTCAACATGGTTAATGAGCTGATTTTAAAAGCTAATCTTTACAACTTTTTTATGAACCTAAACCGCCAATAGCAACCAAACAACTACTTAACCAACCAAACAAAAACAAATCATTCAACACAGCACATTTTTTTGTGTATACTTTTATGGGGCAAAATAATTTAAACCGTTTTTAGTAGTCGTTTAGTCAGTGTGTGGGTACTTTGATGTGGGCAGTTAAATTTGAACCTTATTTTACATTAGTTGCCTAAGTTATGGGTATGTTGAGTTTGTATTGTTAGATAGTGATACATATACTCATATAGCTAATGCAAACATGCCTGCATAACCTTAACCTGATTGTCTGTCGTGTATGCATTCGCTGACGCAATCGACCATGCGGGCTTACATTACAAACAGCTGAAAATCTATCCAAAAACAGCTTTCCCCACTAAAATAGCCCCAAAATAGGCTTTAAACAGCCACTTCACCATGGAAAACAGGCTTATTTGCCAACCACAAAGGAGCAAATGATAAAAATTTTTACTTTAACTAAAACTGGCAGCTAACCGATTAGATAAATAAATTTTTAGAAAATATTAGAGATAACTAATTCTATACAAATAACAATAGGTAATAGTAGAGGCTTGCATGGTGAAGGAAAAAGTTATAGTTGGATGGAGCGGAGGCAAAGATGCTGCGTTTGCACTATATGAAATACAGCAGACACAAAAATATGAAGTAAAAGCTTTGCTAACTACCATTACGCAAGATTATGATCGAATTAGTATACATGGTGTGCGTAAGGTTTTGCTTGAAAATCAGGCAGCAGCTTTAGGGTTACAGCTTGAGAAAATGTTCATTAGAGCTAAGGCGTCAAACTTGGAATACGAAGCTGAATTAATTAAAATCCTTAATGGGTATGCAAAACAGGGTGTAACCTCAGTAGTATTTGGAGACATCTTTTTAGAGGACGTACGACTGTACCGTGAAAAGTTGCTGGCAAATATCGGTTTGCGGGCAATTTTTCCGTTATGGAAAAAAGACACTGAAAAACTAGCTGAAAAATTTTTGGATGTGGGATTTAAGGCAGTTATTACAGCCGTTGACTCAAATGTGCTAAGTAAAGATTTTGTGGGAAAAGAATATGACCACCAGTTTCTGGGCAAGTTACCTAAAGAGGTTGACCCTTGTGGCGAAAACGGTGAATTTCACTCATTTACTTATGATGGCCCAAACTTCAAAAATCCAGTACAGTTTACTAAAGGTAAAATACTGCTTAGAGAAAACCGGTTCTGGTATTGCGATTTAGTTCCCATTTAAAGGCAAGATAAATAATCATTAAACCTATTTTTAATTGTGTTAGAAGTTATTCAGTTGTTTTTAGTTTTGATTTTTTGGGTTCCGTTTGTTTTGAGTTTGCGGTGATTTGGTGAATCAGTTAAGTGTAATGAGCTGAAACATTATTTAGGAAAAATAATTAGATATAGAAGTTTGCGTAGAAGCACAAAATAAGGATGAGGCTTTTAGAGCCTGACTTTTTCACCGCTGGTTATGTAGACTACGGCTTCTGAAATGTAAGTTGCGTGGTCAGCTATGCGTTCTAGGTAACGAATTACAAGTACACTTGATACTGTGCAAAGATTAGTAGTCTGAGCTTCTTGGACTAGCCTAGTTAGATATTGGAAGTATAGTTTATCAACTTCTTGTTCAGTTTGGCTTATACTTTTTGCAAGAGGGTTATCAAGCCGTTTAAGTGCGCTAACGCTAATGCTGACCATTTTTAGAACCTTATCACTCATATCAGCAATATATTCAGGTATCCATTCACTGCACTGCTTTAAGCCACCCATAGTTTTGTTAATATATGCAATATCCCAAGAGTATCTACCACATCTTTCAAAGTCATAAGCTATTTTCATATAAGAATTTATAATTCTTAGGTCAGTTGCCACGGGTTGGTATTTAGCAATTAAACTGAAGGCTTTGTCTTCGACCTCTTGAGTCATACTAACCAAAGCTTGGGATAATTCACGTGTATTTTCAGTAACATCGCGACCTCTAACGTATCCATTCAAAGAGATGGACAAAACCTTCTCTGCAACTTCACCCATCTTGTAAACCATAACGGTTAATTGCTCTAACCCTCTATCCAAAAGTCTATCCATATTTCATCACTTATCCAAATTTTCCTGTTATGTACTTTTCGGTTAACTCATTTTTTGGCGTTTCAAATACCTGTGAAGTTTCCCCATATTCGATAAGCTCACCTAGATACATGAAAGCAGTATAATCGGAAACACGTGCGGCTTGTTGCATGCTATGTGTTACTATGGCAACAGTGTAGTCTTTCTTTAGTTTGACTATTAGAGCCTCAATTTTTGCGGTTGCAATTGGATCAAGCGCAGAGCACGGTTCATCCATTAATATCACTTCTGGCTGCATGGCAATTGTTCTTGCTATGCAAAGACGTTGTTGTTGTCCACCTGAAATACTAGTTCCTGGCTTTTTGAGATCATCTTTTACTTCGTCCCATAAGGTTGCCTGTTCCAAGCAGTCTTTTACTACACCATCAAGGTTTGTACCTCGTTTTATACCAGTTAATCTTAAACCAGCCACTACGTTGTCATAAATGGACATAGTTGGGAAGGGATTGGGCTTTTGAAAGACCATACCCACTCGTCTACGAATCATAACAGGGTCTACATCACTTGCGAATATGTCTTTTCCGTCAAGAAAAACTTGTCCAGTCATTTTAGCATTTGGAATAAGCTCATGCATCCGGTTTAAGTTTCTTATATAGGTGGATTTTCCGCATCCTGAAGGGCCGATTATTGCTGTAACAGCATTGGTTTTAATGCCCATGCTTACATTTTTTAGAATATGTTTACTACCAAACCACGCATTTAGATTGATGCTTTCCATTTTGTAATTACTGCTCATTTATTTCACCTTAGTTTTCGCCCACTTGCTAATCGTACACTTATGTTCAAAGTCAATACCACTAGAATTAAGACTAGAGCCGCGCCCCATCCTTGTGCTTGTAAAGCAGGGTAGGGTTGAAGAGAGTTTTTCCAAATTACCAATGGTAAAGCGGCCATTGGTTGATTTAAGCCTTGGAAAAAATACGAGTTACCTAGAATGGTCATTATCAAAGGAGCAGTCTCCCCAGCCACTCTTGCAACAGAGAGTAGTGCACCAGTAATAACGCCTGTTCTGGCCGCAGGCAATATAATGGTTAGAATAGTTTTCCATTTACGTGCACCTAAAGCCAATGAGGCTTCGCGGAGGCTATTTGGCACTAATTTTAATGATTCTTCTGTGGTTCTAGCTACAACTGGAATCATTATAAATGAAAGTGCTATAGCTCCAGCTACAGCAGAGAAATACCCTATTATTAATGTTACAAACACTCCAAATACTGTAATGCCGACAACTATTGATGGAAATTGTGTAAGGATATCTGCAATTGACCGAATAATTGTTGCATACCGATTATTGCCATATTCTGCCAGATATACGCCGGATAATATGCCAGTTGGAATTCCGATTAGACTTGTTAAGCCAATTAATATTAGTGTTCCTTGTATTGCTGGACCTATTCCACCGTTTGATGCATCCTGTGTTAAAAAGTCCCAGCTAATTTGTGGTGCACCCCGAACTATAACCTCAATTAGGATGCTTAACAAAGGCACAATTGCTATCACTACACAGGCGGCACAGAGGACAAAGAAAAGCTTATTTTTGAATTTTCTATAAGTGTAACGGTCTATTATTCTACTGCGCCTCCTTTGACCTTCATTATTCTGGTCACCATAACGTAAGCTAATACGTTTATGAGAATACTTATGATAAGCAAAGCAAGCGCTGCGCCTATGTAGGCAGATTTTGCAGTATTAGATGAGGCCTCCAAAAAACCATTAGCAATTAGCGATGCAAGTGTCTGACCAGAGTTAAAAAGAGAGGTAGGCATAGCAGATGGACCGGTTGAGTTTCCAATAACCATTGTTACAGCCATTGTTTCTCCAACAGCTCGACCTAATCCTAAAATTACAGCACCAAAAATTCCTGAACGTGCATAACTTATTACCCAATACCGGATTACCTCCCATCTGGTTGCACCTATACTATAGGCAGCTTCTCTAATTGAATTTGGAACTGCACTAATCACTTCTCTAGATACGGAAGCTACCGTTGGAATTATCATAATTGCAAGGATTATTCCTGCAGTGAAAATATCAAGCCCGATAGGTGTACCGCTAAAGATTGGCAGCCAACCTAAATAGTTAGAAAGCGGAGTCTCAACATAGTCTAGTAGCCAAAATCTGAATATAAAAAGTCCCCAAAGACCATATATCACACTTGGAACCGCTGCTAGCAATTCAACAATGTAACCAATAGGTACTCTTAGAGTTCTAGGAGCCATTTCTACAAGAAAAATTGCGATCCCTAAACTTAGTGGAACACCGATTAGAAGGGCAATACCTGAAGTGACAAGAGTTCCTAATACATAAGGGAATATTCCAAAAATTTCCTTACCGTCAGCAGGATTCCAAGCTGTACTAATAAAAAAGTCAAATCCGAATTTTCCAAGAACGGTTGATGACCCTGTGATAAGGGCATATGCGCTAACTAGGAGAATTACAGCAGTCGATCCCGCGATCACCGCTGTTAAGATTTTAAACAGATTATCTCCCGTTAGCTTTATACTCATGCACATCTGCTCGCGTTTGATTGTTTTTTATCATAAAAATGATTTTTGGTATTTTATGGGTAATCTTTCCTTTCTCCTATGTAATTGGTAGACTTTGTCCATTGAAAGTTATTGATTGTATAGTTGCCTCATTTACTTGCACCACGTTTGGAGGAAGTGGAGCGTAAATTAGTTCGGTTGCAAACTGTTGACCGTCATGCACAACATACCATAAGAATTGAACAATAGCTGTTGCTTTCTCTAAAGTCATGCCGGGAATTACATTCAATTCTTTATAGGTTAATAAGTAAGTAAAGCTGGCTATCGGGTAAGATTGTTCGCCAGGAGCGTTAAGGACACTTACAGTTGCCCAACTTTCATTACCGGCTGGTAAGCCTGCTGCAGCCCCAGCTTCAACAGCCGTCATTATAGAATCCAGTGAAGGTAAAATCAAGTTGCCTGCAAGATTTTGAACTGCAACCAAAGTCATGTTATTTTCAAGTGCATATGATAACTCTACATAGCCCATCATGTATTTGTTTCCCTGAATAACAGAGGCTACACCTGTATTACCGGGTGCACCAACTCCTGTAAGCCAGCCAACTGATTTGCCTTTGCCTACTTCGTCTTCCCATTGGGCGCTTATTGTGCTTAAGTAGCTTGTGAATATGTAAGTTGTTCCCGAACCGTCTGAACGGTGAACAGTATGAATATTTTTATTTGGAAGATCAAATCCAGGGTTAAGAGATTGTATTTGAGGATCATTCCATATACGGATTTTTCCTAAAAAGATATCAGCTATGACTTCACCTGTTAGATTTAAGCCTGTAGGTATATCAGGTAAGTTATAAGCCAAAGTCACTGCACCTATTGTTTCTGGAATGTGAAGAACATTAGGCATCTCGGATAACTCAGAGGCTTTCAGTGGTGCATCTGAGGCTGCAAAATCAATTGTTTTAAGCCTAAGTGCAGAAATGCCACCTCCACTGCCCATGGATTGATAGTTAACTAACACATTATTATTCACATTGTGAGTATATTCTGCAATCATAGAGTCAATTAATGGGTAAGGGAAGGAGGCACCTGCAGCATTTATCATTACTTTTTGCTGTTGGGCAATGTGAAAATTGTCTGGTTCAGAAGATGGACTGGAAAGGAAAGCAAATCCAAATGTACTTCCAACAATTATGACTACAGATATTACGACCGCAAATACGAGCCACCTTTGCATATGCTTCCCCTCTGATTGAAAATAAATTACCTAAATCCACATTATATAGCTGTTCCCAGTAAACCTTATAGACTATATAGAAGATATTAGGGATTACTTATAGTTAGTAAGTTATTAGAAGGAAATATTTTATGGTTAACCCAGAAGCAGAAAATTATGAGCAAAGAAGGCTTCAGGTAACAGGCGGATCAACATACATATTGTCAATGCCTAAAGAGTGGGTTACACGAAACCAGCTCAAAAAAGGCAGCTCTCTAATGCTCCAAGAAGAAGATGACGGTTCGCTAACCATAATACCACCTAGACTTGGTAAACAGGAAAAACAAGAAGAAGCAATAATTCGCGTATCATCAAATGATAAACCTGATGCGGTAACAAGAAAAATTGTTTCAGTCTACCTAGTAGGGTATAGCATACTTCACGTAAGACCTAAAGGACAACAACAATTGCCTTCAGAAGTAAGAAACACCCTTAAAACTTTCACAAGGCATTTGCTTGTAGGCACAGAAATTGTAACTGATACCCCAACCGAATTAACTCTACAGGTTCTACTTAATTATTCGGAATTGTCAGTAGGAAGTGCTCTACGACGAATGGCAATCATTGCGGCATCAATGCACAAAGAGGCTGTGGCTTCTTTAAAGACACTTGATCTAAAAGCAGCCAAAGCAGTAATTGAAACTGATGATGAAGTTGACAGATTTAATCTATACATAATACGTCTACTCAAGCTAGCAGTAGCTAATCCACGTATTTTCAAAGAAATCGGATTAGAAGATGCAAAAGGCGGCTTAGGATACAGGCTGATAACAAAAGCAATTGAGCGCACAGCAGATCACGCTACAAGAATCTCCGAAAATATGATGCGTCTAAAAGAAAAACCCAATAATGGAACTTTAGAAAAAATAGAAAGTATGAGTAATCTAGCAATAGGCATGTTTGAGAATTCTATTGAATCCATGTTTAGAAAAGATTACAACTTGGCAGAATCTATAATACAAAAGCTTGATCAAATTGTTGAACTAGAAAAAGAGGCAGTAGTATCCACAAAATCACTTGACATTGAAGAAGTAGCTAATCTAAGACTTCTTATCGAAAGTGTTCGCAGAACTGCAGAATATGCGACTGATGTTGCTGAAGTAGTTCTTAATATGAATGTAGAATCCGTACTAGGATAATGCTTTTGTCAGCAATTATTCTGATCTTTTTGTTCTAGTGACATTTCAAACATTGCGGGGTTAAGTAAGTTTTTTGTTGTTTTTGTGCGCATCAGGTTTATGCCTAAACCTAAGAAAGGTAAGGCCCAGACATCGATTGCCATTGCAAGACTCAAATTACCCGATAGGTAGGAATATGCTAAATAGATAATACAGTTTAAGCCAATCATTGCTAAAGATAGCCCAAACCAGTTTACAGCTTCACCTTGATTTTTACGTAGGAGAAAAGCACCAGCAACTGCGAAGACAACTGCTAGCGACATTGTAATTAGTGACCCTAGAAAGCCCCAAGACGTGGCACCATGGAAAAGAAAGCCGCTGCCTATCAAGGCAATCATGTCAAACCATCCAAAAATCACATTAGACCATAGAGATGCAATATAGGCAACAATAGCGATACCTATCCAGCTAATTACGTTTATACCTTGAGAGTGATCGCGAACTTTAAAGCTTAAGACTAATAAAGTGGTGCCAACAAGCACTGCTCTCAACAGATAGTCGACCCCTAAAAAGTTGAATCCTAAACCTACCCACCATAATCCAGAAGGAAATAGCAAAATAAAGTATGTGCCTTCCAAAAACAGGGCAGCTTCTACTATGCGTTCAAACTTTTTACGTGAAGGATTCTTCACACTCCAGAGCATAAATCCAGCAGCTAATGCGAATATTACTGCGAAAAAGCGTGCGATTAGGCCAATGTGAGAGGCCATAAACATACCTGGGTTGCCTGCATACAAGTCAGGTCGCCCAAGGATAAAGTTGAAGAAGTGGATAAAACTGCTTGGCAGGTTAACTACAGTCCACAGCAAAAGAGCACATAAGCTTGCAAAAACCCAAATTTTAGTCCAGCGCCCAATTGAAGCCACCTATTTTAGCACTCCATAACTTGCTGCACAAGCATAACTCCCAAAATACAGAAGAACTTTAAAGCTTTAACCTATTATTGCGACTTTTTTGAGCAACCGTATTTTTTACAGTATTCAACAGATGAAGGAAATACTTCTTGTACACGTTCGAAGCGTTTCTTGGCGTTTACCTCGTTGGAGAGAGCTATGACATCGCTGGCTTTACTGAATTTTTCTTCAGTGCCATCTTCACGTTTACGTGTTATCTTAATGCAGTCATCAACCATACAGACTAACACACACGCACCGCAGTGAACACATAAATCATCTATTATGCCTACACCACTGGATTGCCAAAATAAGGCGTTTGTTGGACACACTTTAATGCATAATTTACATTGTACACCAACGCAGGTTCGCATATCAACACTAATAGTTCCTTCTGGAAAAATGTCCTTTACACAAGTTGAAGCTAAGAGTTCTTCACGTTGCTTACGTTGGTCAGCTTTCTTTTTTTCTTCCGCTGACTTTTCGCCACTGCCTGAAAGCAGATCAAATATATCATAACTGGAACTATCAGGCATCAATGTCACCTTGCATGATTTTAGGATATTCATAATCCACTTTGGAATTATAATTACTTATCTTAACAATTTAACAGTTTCATCATAAAAAAAGGCTTTTTACTAAAGTAACATGTTAAAAGTATTTGATTACTTTATGTCTTTATAGTAAGTAATGTATATGTTGGTAAAGTACGATTTTAGGCTTGCAAACTTTTTAACGTCTTATATTATTTGTTTAACAAATTTTCACTTCAGTATTAATAGGAGCCAACAGTGTTTTAGTACATAATTATTTAACATCAACCAATCACAGCCAAAAAATAATTATGTGATAATGCACAGAAATACATAAAAGACTAATTCACATAACCAATAACGATAAAAGTAGACACTAACAAGACAAAATCACCAGATTAATGAAGTTAAAAAAACAATTACCAAAATTGACAAAAAAGAAGGCATAACATTGAAAAATCGTTCACCTTAAAACCAAATCAACTTAAAAAGACATTATTTAACTTTAAAAAGAGGAGAAAAACATACAATGTGGCGAGGAAGACATAGATATGGAAGAAGAGGACGATGCCCAAAACCTGTCATGTTAAAGAATATTCCTCTCACCAGTAGTTTCACACCCAACCCTTCAACGAATTTAGAACCAATATTCATTGAATTTGCAGAAATAGAAGCATTTAGACTTGTAGATATGCAAGGACTATCACAGGAAGAGGCAGGAAAAACGATGAACATTTCTAGAGGAACCATCTGGAGACTTGTCCAGAGTGCAAGAAAGAAAGCTGCACAAGCACTAAGCGAAGGAAGACCAATTTACATAACCGCTTCTAGCCCAGAAGATTCCAAAAAACAATGATCAAAATAAATCGTCATTTGTTTACAGGCATATTCAAATGTATTAAAATATACGATAATTTAAAAATTTTATTAAATGCATAAAAAATCTATTCGTTCACATTATAGCAAGCGGCTGAGTAATACTATAAGAGCAAAAACTAAAGCAGAGATGCTATTAAAAAAGCTTCAGACTCCAAGAATAAACCTGATGAAATAATAAAAACATTAGAACTGCGTCAGGGCTAAAAAGTAGCAGACATAGGAACTGGCGGTGGCTACTTCGCGCTAAAGTTTGCTCAAATAGTCGGTAATAACGGACAAGTTTTTGCTACAGACATAAATGATGGATTTCTTGAATTAGTTAAAAATAAAGCTAAAGAAAACAATATAAACAATATTACAGCAATTCTGATTCAAAACGATAAAACTAATTTTCCCAAAGAAAGCATTTTAATTTTTATGCATAATGTATACCACCATCTAAAGAATAGAAAAAAATTCGTAAACAATTCGAAGAAGTATTAAAGAATAATGGAAAAATAGCTATAATAGAGTATTTTGACGATGAACACATTAGCTTTCACAAATTGTTTAAACATTATGTCCCAAAAGATACACTAATAAAAGAAGTGTTAGAAGTAGGATGCAAACTCGAAAAAGACATCAATTTTCTGCCCGAACAATCTTTTATCGTGTTTGCACCTTAAAATTTTGCATGCACTATCAAGCATTAATGGAAAGTAACAAATATACCATTTACCCATTACGAGGAAATAAAATAAATTTAAATTAAAATTTAAGAAATATCAAATGCAATAATTAATTTGATAAATAAATATAGAAAGTGCATTTATTAGCAACATTATATTTAATTTGAGTTTTAGTGATCATTTAGTTTTAGGTTTCTTTTAGCAGTTCTGAAAATTTAGGATAAACATTTCCATTATTTCTGAAACTGAGCATCCGGATTCGATGTTTATTCGTTCTACGTTATGTTGATCAAGTATTGTCGAAACACCGGGCCCAAATTCAGTAGCAAGTACGAAGGTTACACCGCAATCAATTAATGTCTTTGCAACGATGGGACCGGCACCATGCTTATAAGAAATTACAGGATTTTTAATTACATCGATATTTGTAATAGTTAAGTTTTGTATTTCGATAATTGTGAAAGTTGCTGCTCGGGCAAAGACGTTTGCCACAATATCGCTTAAACCACCTTTTTCTTGTGTAGGAATAGCTATTTTAATTTTTTTTGGACCCATATACTTCACCTGAGCATATTGTACTTAAAGTTGTTTTTTACAACAAAGGGTGCGTATGATAGATAGCATAGCAGATTTCCGCTTGTTTTTTGTGAAATGTGAAATTGCAACAATTGTTGCAGGTAGCCTTTTTTAGCAGATACCAGCAGTTTTGAATGTCAATTGCTGTTAGTTGATTGTTTGGAGCACCCTTTTGTTGTTTGAGAAAGATCAACGTGTAGAATACAGCCTATTGTGTACCTTTTTGTTGATTAATTTTCTCTTTCAATTCTTTAATTTTGTTTTCTATATCAGCAGATTCTTGTTGAATGCTTTCTTTTTCGGCAGCCATAGCGTTTTTGCATTCTTCTAGTGCTGCAAGTTCATCTTCGAGAGATTGTGGCATTGGTGCTTGCGCGTGCGCATAAGCATTCGGGTGTGCTGGCACATATGCATATGGACTTTCAATTGGGTAAACTCCATACCATCTTCGAAAGCCTCTGCCGCGTCCTCTGCCTGCACCGAATCGTCTTCCGAATCTAGGGGTTGGATTCGCGTATCCGGGTATTGGATAACCAGCGCAATAGCCTGCCGCTCTTCCTGTTCTAGGGCCCCATCCTGAAGGACCTGTTCCGTCTCCACCTGGTATTTTTATTACACCTCCATTTTTGTGTTTATGCACATATTATAGTTATGTGAATATGCACACAAATATATAAAGGATTCTCAATACAACCAACCTCAAAAACATAAACAGTCCAATATTAATAATAGAAATCTGACATAAATCATATTAAAATACAAACACACAAAACAAAGAGATTATAGCTTTGGAATTATGAAATATTATCGGTGTAAAATATGTGTGAATTTAATGTACTCTTAAATGGAAAATCAATTTTTAAAGATGTTTATTATGCAAAAAGTGAAAACGGCAATGTTTTTCTTAAAAACGTGTTAGGTGAAACTAAACAAGTTCCAGACTGCACCATAACAGAGGTAGACGTAAACAGCGCTAAAATGGTTCTTATAAGTACAAAAATATAAGAATACCTATTTTTATTTTTGAAAGAGTGTTTTTGCTAACAAACAAGCTGGATTTTAATTTTGCATTAATAAATTTTAGAATATAAATCATTACTAAAAAAGTTTAAAGAAAGTAAAAGGGGATGGCTTATGGTTGCCATTTATCAACGAGATATTTGGGTATCTCGCTGCTGTCTCTTGGGCCGACTTGTACTTTCCAGCCGCTGAGTTCTTCGATTTCGCCGCTAATGCGAGAAGCTTTGCCAGGGATTATGAGTTTGCGATGTTTGACTTTGTCTTCTACTCCGCTGGTTTTTATTGCTTCGGCTACTTTTTCTGCTGTGAGTTTGCGTCCTGCAACTCCGCTGTCGATTGCGCTGCCTTCAGATTCAACAACGACTAAGTAAGCGTTGACTTTGGAGCTTTCGATGTCTGAGGCTACAGTGTAGTAGGTTAATGCGAAGTTTGAGGTGAAGAACACTGGCGAGTTTTCGTCTGGTGTACCTAATACTTTGAGGCCTGGTGCGACTGCTACGGGTTTGCGTGGGTCAGTGTAGATGTTTTGACGTAAGATAACTTCAGGTAGTAGGGCCCATCCGTCGTTGCCGTGAAGGACAACTATGTCTGCGTATCGTACTATGAGCATGCCTGTGGTTTGTGCTTCGCGCCATTTGAGAAGTTCATCTGCGGTGTCACCTTTTTCAATCCATGTTGCCATTGGAACGCCCATGAGTGGTAATCCTGCTAGTTCTTCGCCCATTTTGGTTGCTGCTCTGCGTAGCATGGTAAAGTTGTTTAATGTATCTGCTAGGCCGTCGTTGAGGAATGTTCCAGGATCTAAGACTAGGTCTTGTACGCCATAGGTTTGTAGAGTTTTTGCTAGTGTCATTAGGTTGTCCATGTTGTTTGGTGCAGCTACTGCGAGTGGGCAGTTATACATGATTGCTATTTCTGCCATGTCTTTCCAGTTTTCCATTGTTGCGGCATAGAGCAGTGGTCGTGCTTTAGGTATAGCCATAACGCCTGCTTCTAGGACAGAAGGGTTTAGTGCGCAAAGGATTAGTGGTAATGTTGTGGTTTCAGCGACTTTTTTGACACATGCTTTGAATTTTTCGGCATCACCAGATGATGATCTTACTGCAATCATATCCAGTTTAAGGTTATTGCCGATGTATTCATAGCTAAAGTTTTCAGTGTCTTTTATGCGACTTATTAGCATATCTTCAGGCATTTCATCGCTTACGTCGATGGCAATTGCTGTTGGGTTGAAGTATGTGAATTCGTGTCTATACATTACCAGTTTGCCGCCGACTTTGCGGGCTTTGTCACCGACTCCGATTATTACTTCTTTAACTGCGGGTTTTAGAAGTTCTTTGAGTTGCGCGTATTGTTTTTCGTATTCTTTCTTTTGCAGAGGTTTGCATTGGTCAATTGTTGCTTCTCGGTTTACGATTTTGGTAGCAAAGGCCATGCAGTTTTCTTGGCCGCATTCTTTGCAGTTAGTTTTTGGGAGGAGCTTGTAAATGTCTATTGGGCTTAATTCTTTTTTTGCAGCTTTTTTACTCATATACAGTACCATCCAGTTATGCTTTTACGTTAACCCAGTCTAGGTATTTGCTTGCGTCAGCTTTTTGTCCGCTTGTTAATCGTTTAGTAACTTCTTTGAGGGTTTTTACTGCAGCTGGGTGTATCATCATGAATAGGTCTACGCCTGCAAGTAGTAAGGTTAATGCAGTGGTTACTTCCCATAAGGGACCTCGGAGTTCCTTTGGTTCCCATTTTGCATCCATCTTTAGCCAAGCTTCGCGTGCAGCCCATGCGTTAGTTGTTCCTGAGGACATTGGATGTGCAAGTTCTCCGTCACCCATTAAGCCTGCGAGACGTGCGCGTTCCATATTAGTGAAAGCGTAATCTAAACCGTAGCCTAATGCAGCGGTGGACAAGTCTATGACTATGTCTTCTGGAGCTAGGTAGTCGTAAAGTTTTCGGTTTAGTTCGCGAGCCATGTTAAGGTCCATTGGAGTGAAGGAGAGTACTGCGTGGTTGTTTTGTTTTGCTAGTTTTGCAATTTTTTCAATATCCATGTCACGTGTAAATGAGCTCAGTAGGAATCGTTCACCGGGGAAAGCTGTTGCAACTTCTTCGAATAAGTCTCTGTCTTTAACTGGGTCACCGCAACCACCAATTACAAGTGGTACATCAACTGCTTGCAGCACTTTTTCAATGGTTTTTAGTGTTTCTTTTGGCTGGGCATCTTTGAGTAAAGGATCAATGCTAATAAGATGGATTGTAACCATGTCTGCACCGTATTTGTTGACTGCAAGTTTTGCCCACTCTGCAGGGTCGTGAAGTACTTCTTTAAAGTGCATTTTGACTGCTTTAGAAAGTGGGACTTCCATATCGAATACGTCTAAGGTTACTATTGGCGGGTTGATTGTTGGTCTTTCAAAGGTATAGAAAGCAGGGGTGGTTTCGCCGCCGATTGTTAAAGTCTTGCCTCGTGTGCCGCCTTCAGCTTTGGTTGCGCCGAGTTTTACTTGTGCAATTTTGCCTGGGTAGGTTTCAACTGGAGGAAGGAAAGGTGTTTGGAGCAAAGAGGTGGGCTTGCCAGTTTTTATTGCCTGTGGAAGCTTGAGTTTTGGCATGAACTGTCCGCCCATACCCGGTTCGAAGACTAACTCCATGTCTCCGACTTCCATTTGGAAGTCTTCTAACTCGAGCTCTTGGAACTTTGCAAGTAGGTCCAGAAGCTCAGAGTTGAGCTTTAAAGGATTATTGTCTTTTTCTTCGTGGTGTGGCAAGTTGCTCACCGGCTATTTTGCTTTCTCGTCTTTGACGGTTTTGATAATTACTTTGTTTGCGTAGATTTTTGCATCTTTGAGGATTATCTTAAAGCCGCCAGCCATTATTGGCAGTGAAGATGCTGTCATTACTGGCATCATTGCGCCTTCAGTGGGTGCTGCTTCTGTGGAAGGAGTTTCTTCTGCTGGTGTTGCTTCTGCTTCCTGGGTCCATCTTTCAACTATTGGGTGCTTCTCTTTCTTGAGGAAGTCTTTGAGAGCATCTACGTTTTGTGCGGTTTGCTCAGTTGCTATTTTGTCTACTACATCTTTTGGTATGTATTCTGCAACGCGATCTTTGACTTCTTTAGGCATCCAGACTACACGGTTCCAGCCGCCATCTGCAGATAAGAATTTGGTTGAACGCATGTATTCGATTGAGAGCCCGTGGAATCCGTCTACTTGTCTGCCACCGGAGGTGGAATCTGCAAGTGTTGAGAAGGGTAATCCACTTACTGTTGCACCTTTGAAGTTTCTATCAACTATACCGAATCCGTCTACTTCGGGAATGTAGAAAGCTACTGCTTCGAAACATCCACATGATGTGTGTGGGTGGTCGAATGCTGTGTATAGCCAGACTTGGTTAATTTCACCCATGGTTCGTTTCTTGGCTACTTCGTTGATACCGGTGTATTCGCCTTTTTCGGCGTTAACGAGTTCGCCTTTATCTATTGCAAATACTGGGCCTTTGGGGTCAATGCTTGCTGAGGCTTTTCCGTCAAACCAGCTGATAGCTCCACAATTACTGTAGCGTTGGGGGGTGATTACACATACGTGGGTTGGAGCGAAGGATTGACAGAGAGTGCAGCCGTAGAATTTGTCGACTTCTTCGTCTTTTAGACCTCTAGCTTTTGCATCGCGAGATTCATATTCGGCTAATGCACCTTCGTAAAGTTCGTGTAGTTTTGCTGGGTCTGTGATGAAGGTTATTTGTAGTTTTTCAATGATTGGAAGTTCACTCTTGTAGAGTCTGTATAGAACTTTACCTACGATTTCGAAGCTGGTTAAACCTTTTTGGAAAGATTTCTTTCCGATACGCATCCAGACGTCATAACGCTGATTTAGGTGCATGAAGCCTTCGATGTAGTTTAGGTAACCGTGAAGGCGCCTTTCAATTACTCCTTCAAGGCCTGCATCTAGGGTTGCGCCTGCGGCTTCGATTAAGATTGCTAGTGGGTGGGAAGCGCCTTCTTTGAGGTCTTTTAGGTCTGGACCGATGATGATGACTTTGCCATCTTCAATTTCGTCCATTGATTTTACTTTTGCGAGTTCAAATTTTTCTTTGACTGTTGGGCCGCCGAGTTCGACTTGCATATCATTTTTACGTATGCGTTCACCTTCGTAGATGACGCCTACGTCTACGGGTATATCTTTAAACATGGACATTTTCTTAGTTTCCTCCTTCTTTAAATTTTAAAGTCAT
>CAYSWL010000004.1:0-48764 GCA_964434745.1 uncultured Candidatus Bathyarchaeia archaeon
GACGATATGAGCATGCGCAGGCTTTGGATCGATGACATAACCATCTACGGCTAAAAAAACTAATACCTGAACTAAGGCCACAAAAATATCCTTTATTTTTTCTTTGATATTTATCATTTATTAAATAATGATTTCTCTTGTTACAAAAAATTAATTACCCCATTATAAATAGTCCTACTAAAATGGCTATAGATATTTGTTATTTATAGCAATATTTCTTAATGTGCTTTATTTTACATATTACTAATGCATAAAGCGCCACTAAGAATTGCATTGGCCTATAATACCATCTAGTTAATGGTGATCTAAACAAGCTAAGCCCAATCTGATATTTGGACTGACAAATGCGGTATTCTTCATTCATCTTAAAAACGAAACCTCTCTTAACATGCCCTTTTTGCTCTATTAGTAAAGAATTATCATTAAAATAGTGCATCATTCCTAATAGTTCAATACGTTTACAAAAATCTACATCCTCCCCCCATTGTAAATCTCTCCAACCATTAACTGCTTCAACCAAGTTTCTAGGAATAAAATGAATTGTCCCAAAGGATAATGCAAAACCTTCATGATTTGCATGATATAGTCTTAGCACATTCTTTAATGTCGGTTTAACTACGTCATCAGTATCCAAGCCAGAAATTATGTACTCTCCCTGTGAAAGTTCATATGCAATTTGTCTACCTTTGCCTCTAGTAGACCGTTCAACAACTAGCTTAATTTGTCCTTTCATAGCATATTCTTCTAGAACCTCAAGAGACCCATCATCACTAAAATTATCGCATACAACAACTTCAAAATTTGAATCTATTTGGGAAATAATACTTTCCATAAATGCTCTAATCGTACTTATCATATTATAATTTGTTATACATATGCTATATTTTACCAAAAAGAGCAACCTTCAATTTTGTGTACAAGTTTAAATAGCATAATCTTTTTAGAACCGCCGCTCAATAACCTGCTTAATAGTCAACTTTTTTTACTATTCCTTTCATGATATTCTAACTGTTTTTGAGGGGGGTTGCAATAAATTATGTAAATACCATGTTGTTCTATTCGCAGATAAACGTGCAAATGTCCTTTATTTTATGACAAAAATGTTAAAGCTAGCTTACAGTCTATATTATTGCTAAAACAACAACCTCTCTAAAATGTTTAGTTTTTAATTAACAATGTAATATACAATTCTATGTGCTAGTCTGAACTGAGGCTTACTTGTTTTATATGTTTTAAAATTGTACTGTCTTTAAGTTAACTTAGTATACTTAATTTTAAAAAAGTTATTGATAAAATAAGCAATAGTCACGAATTATGATTTACTATAGAGGCAATTTTTTTAATTTTCTTAAGGCTAATATTTGATGTGATTGGCAGCGGCAATAAATGTTCTGAAAGATGAGTTGCATTCTCAAAATTGGAGTTTGATATGTCTTCTATAAATGGTGATAAATGTAATGGTCTATACCGGTAGTCTATTCTGAATCCGGAGTTAGTCAGATTTTTGATGCAACTTAAAAATCGATTTTTCTCATGAAATACTATGGGGTACTTTTTATAGGATGCAGCTGTGTTGTTAGAAATACTAATTTTATCATAATCTTTGAAGGTTAAATATTTCTCATAATTAGCGGCAGCATTTATCCGTTGTTGTAAGTATTCATCTAGATAAGCTAATTCTTTTTTTAAAAGTTCATATTCTATACGTTCTATTTTACGTCTTTGCCAGTATCGACCGTCTGCTCGTGCCACAAGTTGATTAATTATTGGCTCAGTAAGTGAATCTGTTTTCCACAGTGCAAGAACATCAGGATTGGCTTTTATCCACCCATTGATAATACTAAAGTATTTTTTCTCAAAAGTTTCATTTTTTAATTTGTAGAGGTATTTATCACTTAGAAAAACAAGCTGAACAATACTTTTTGAGTTTAATCGCAGACTTGACATAAAACGGTGGCAAATGGATGTGAATTGTGATTTTTCTTCGTATTTTATTTTGTTCTCAGTAACTTTTTTTGAGAGTTCTTCATCATCTGTTAGTATTGCTGCACCTAATGGAACATTTAGGAATTTGTTAAAATTTAAAATGCCTATGTGACCTAAAGTGCCAACTTTTTTATTGTTCACTATAGCTCCAATCGCTTGTGATGAGTCCTCAATAATTTGTATGTCTTTATTTTCAGCAGCTTCCTTAATGGGTTTAGCATCTGCCGGTAAACCGTAAAGCTGAGAGAAAATTACACTCTTAGTATTTGTTCTTAGCGCGTTCTTAAAGCTATCAAATGACATTGCACACGTTTGTCTATCTACGTCACATAATCTAGGCTTTGCACCTGTACAAAAAACCGTAATTGGAAGCTCTTGAGGTACTAAATCTGATATTATAACTTCATGACCCGACTTTACACCTAACGATAAAAGTGAATATCGTATTGCACTTCTAGCAGACGAACATACGATTGCATATTTTGTGCCCATATAGGTGGCTATAGTCTTCTCAATATCCGCTAACAAAAGATCACAGTCATCAGCGTAACAAGTCAACTTTCTTACCACCATAATCTATATGCACACTATATATTATTTCAAAGCTGCATACAGAGACGGAAAGACTTTACGTGCAGTCATTTTGATTTTACGCAATCTTTCATCATTACTATTTTTTGCCCAGTCATAGCCTTGACTACGAATCAGCTTATCATATAAAATAGGTAGCACCCGATTCTGTGTGCACCCAAATTCAAGGTTATTAACACTAAACGGGGTCCAACTTCGTTTATATGGCTCAGTGCCATGAAGGAAATCAAAAGTAGTTAATCCCTTTTGAATGGCACTTTCGATAAGGTGAAGAAGTAAAAGATTACCTACACCAAATTTTGAATAACCTGGATCATACCCTGGATGGTAATAGTATAAGGTTTTATTGTACTCAAAACATAATCCTGCCGAAATTGGCGTATAATCAGCTTTCATTAACGACAGATTTACCCAATGTTTTTCAGCTAAAAGCTTGCAAGCTTCTAGCAGGAAATCTGCGAACTGAGGATCTTCTCCAAATGAACCTTCACATCCTTTTGCTGTCCACTTCTTCTGATGCAATTCTACAAAGGTCTTTATTCCATGACCAATTGAATCAACATTATCCTGTCGTTCAAAAGTTACAGTATGTACTTCCTGAAGTCGTTTCATCCGTCGTCGCATACTTCTACGCATATCTCCGTTGATTTGCTTTGAAAAAGTATCTACTGACGAGCATAGTGGAATGTAGTAACATGTACTTGATACTCTTTCATTTTCTAACAATTGTCGACCAAAAAGCTGACGCAGACTAGTCGCGGGTTCACGTATCTCTGGAATATCCCTAAACTCTAAAAAGTCCCAGTCAAGATTTCGAATATGATTTAAAAAACGCCGCATACATTCTCTTTTGTGCCTAGTAAGAATAAAATTGCGATAATCTGTATGTTCAGCACCTAAAAACTCCAACTTTTTTAGTTTGAATCCAAGTAGATTATACCTTGAAAGCATAAGTGGTGCAGCTGCAACAATTTCTTCCCCTTCGTGTGCTAGCAGAATTCTTAGCTTACGTTCCTTTCCAAAATGTCGCCACCATGTAGAAAGCCATTCCCATGTTAAAAACACATTATTATCATCACTTTTACTTAAAAGTTGGTTCCACTGCTCACGTAACCCTGTGAATTGGTCAAAGTCATATATTTCTCTAATTTTCAACATTATTCATCTCTAAACATGTATCGCATTTTAGTGGCAGAAGAATCAAACAAGATATCAAAGTTGTAAAAATGATGCTTTGCTTACACTGTAACAGGTAAGGTACCTGGATGGCTTTTTTGAATCAAATCCGTTTTTTCAGACGCTGAAAGCATTGTCTCAAATGTTAACACACCTTTTTGCTCCCTAATTTTAGCATACCTTAAGAAAGGTAAGAAGATGTTGTTAATGTATCTATCAATTTGCTTATTTGTAGTGCCAAAATTCCAAGGATGGAACCATAAATGAAGAGGTGTCTTTTTGATAACAGCAATATCCAATATTTTCTCAAGAATTACTGGACTTATACTCTGATTCAGATAAAGACTTGGTTGAACGTTATATAAATTACCTCTTTTCTCTATGAACATAGCGTCACTGCGAAAGTTGCCATCGTCTCTATAGCATTTGTATCCATACTCTTCAAGAGCATCTAAATGCCGTACCGCATTTCGCGGAAAAATGAAACTTTTTGGTCTGACTCCAAATTTTTTCATACCGCAGTCAATTAGGTAAAGCTCATTTTGTGCTTCTTCTCTAGTTAGCACTTGAAAATTTCTATGATAGTATCCATGTGCACCAATATCGTGTTTAACTGAAGATTTTAATAACAATTCAATAAGTGGGTCATCTATCTCCGTAAGTTGACCACGTAAAGCAAACGTTACTGGCATCTCTACTTCATTAAATGCTTCGATAAAACGGGGTAATGCACGTTGCTCTATATCACCTACATATGTTTCACTGTAGTTGTTATGAACATTAGAATCATTTTTCCCTCTATTTATTATGCCAAGTTGTCTACTTCCAGCATCGACATCAATTGAGACAACGATCATACCATTGTCAAATTGCATTCGCGCTTTTTTAAGTCCAAATGCAACAAAATGATACATTTGTGAAAACATAGAAATAGATGTCTCAACAGCACTACCTCTTTTGTGCAGGTTTGACTCTATCGAAGTTTCATATAAATTACTCATCTTTTCACCTATTAAAATTTGATTATTATCAGAAATCCGATAGTATGCTAGAGTATGTCACCGCATTAATGACCAATATTTTAGCTATTATGCCTGACAAGTTTTGGATTGTTTAGGCACAATTTTTATTTCTGTAAAACTTTTTGAAACCTAGTAACGCAGTAACTACTACAACGGCTACAATAACTACAATGGTAATTATCACTATGTAGCCAGAATTATTATCCGCTTTAATTGTAAAATAGGTATTTACAGATTTAACTACATTTCCAAAATAATCTTCTGCATATACAATAAGATTATGTGTTCCTTCGGTAAGAATTTGAATGGTGTGATTTCCTGATATTGTAATATTATTTGTCCCATCTAAGCTATAACTTAACCATTTAGTTGGTGCGTCAATGTTAAGAATTAACGCAACTTCTCCTGTAGATACTGTAATATTTGACGGTGATAAGACTGAAACTGAAACTGGGACATTAGCAGGTTTCCAAAGTGCTATATAATCACGTGAATCATTAACTCTAATGTTTCTTGGGTTCTCAATATTTCCATCTGACCATCTGGAAAAAACGAACTTCCCTTCAGATGATTCAAATGCTGGTTCTGCATAGAGCCTGTGTTCAGATCCATTAAGCCAATCATAAGTTGATCGATCTTTTATTGGCTTTTCAGAATAGTCAACGTATATACTTCCGCCATTAGGGTCAATAGAGACAATTTGTGTTTCAAAGCGTCTTATGTATTCATCAGAGTTTGCCAGAATTACTGCCTCACTGTAACTACCTATACTAGATGGTACATAACCACCGTAAATCTCAACATAATCCCCATTTTCAAGGGCGCCATCTATAAATGATAAAGAATGATTCCAGTGAACCTGAATATGTTTATCAACACTAATTTTCCCAGTGGGATCTGATATCACGTCTAAGACTTTTATTTGATAAAAGTTTCCTGTTGTAGCAGAATATGAACTAGTGATTAATTCCCCTTTGAACTTTACATAGTCTTGTACTACACAGAATTGAAAGAAGTCACCACTAGATTCTTGATCTGTAGATACTGTGCAGTCTAATTGCCAGTATCCAGTAGGTCCATTAATTAATAAGTTCAAACTATGTTTTCCTTGTAAGATTGGTCCATTTAGAAGCGTTTTGATTGACCCTTCGGAGTCTACTACAAAAAGTTTCCCTTGGCACTCTTTATTTAAACTGTAATGTATTGTAGCGGTATCGCTTTTCTTATAACTGCCAAGGCATCCCCAAGAAGTTGATAGCTGATTATTTTCTCCTTTATCTGTCCAGACGTTTACATTTAGCCTCTCAGGCGGAAGTCCGTTCCATATCTCCAGGTCATCAACCCATAGTCGATATTTAGAATAAGTATCCTGTGGATCATGGTAAATTTTTGCAATTGTCGTATACCAATCTTCCGTAGTCGGGCTATACATGTCTAATCCTTCAATGTTGATAATGGGCTGTTTTTCCATTGTTGGATCGTCGAACCAGATTTTAATTATGCCATTCCTGTCATCATGATAAACGTAATATTGTAAGTTGAACCATCTGCCTCGAGGTAAATCAATATCTGGGATCTGTTTTATCACTAAAGCTTCTTGATTGACATCGCGATGATAAAGCTGTAAACCGAACTCGGTTTTCTCATTATGTTGATTTATATGTAAAGCAAAATATGGTACAAATGTGTCTGCCGTCATTACAGGGTTCACAATTTCAAACCAGTTACCATTGTTCATATGCATCTTAAAATCTGATGGCAGATAGAGCCAAACTGATATGAATAGTTCTTTATCGACAAGATTTTGCATGTTCATTAAGTTAAATTCATTACGATAACCGTTTGTAACCTCTAAACATACTGATTTTTTTCCACTGTGTGGAACAGGTGAATTATCCCGCATAGAGCCATCATCAATAAACGTGTCGCCAGTTGAGCCGTCTAAAACAAAGTAATTCTCTATTCCCATATCTAAGCTGTATGAATTTTTTTTTGTAACTGATTCAAAATCAGTAAAATAAATTTGCCTAGTTGAAGATTCACATTGAGCTACATAGCTGCAGCTTGAAATAATAATGATGAAGATAAAAATGCAGACGAAGCTTTTCTTAGTAACCATTTCATATATCAAACCATATAAGAGAATTCAACGAGTCACTTTTTTAGCAAGCACTTTTTTGTTATATAATGCGCTTTTATCTTCTGCCATAATCCTAATTTTATAAAATTAACCAAATTTAGGTAATTAAAAGATTTATTATGCGACTGCCCTCAACGTCCAAGCCGCTAATACATTTGGTTTTTATATAAATTCATTTTGTCAGGTATGCCTACTTTTTAGCAGTGAGTTACTGGTGGGATTTCAATATTTTGGCAATCAAGGATTTTTTTATTAACATCTGATATGACCATTTTATTGCCTTTCATTGCTTGAGCTATTTGCATTGCATGATAAGTTAAAATCATATCTGCCCCTGCTCTCTTAATTGAACTTAGTGTTTCGGATAATATTTGCTCTTCTTCAAGTAAGCCTTGCTCTGCGGTTGCCTTAATCATAGCATATTCTCCGCTTACTTGATATGCAGCGACTGGAATTGTGGGGTATTGTTGTTTTAACCGTAATATGAGATCCAGATTTGGCAAAGCAGGTTTAACAATTACAATATCTGCTCCTTCGTCAATTTCCATTCCTGCTTTTTGCATGAACATTTTATCGTTAATTATATCAATTCTAAATTTACTTGTATCTACACTTGTTCTAGGTGTTTCAGTTTTAGACATAATTTTGTAAAAAGGCTGGAAAAGGCAGCTATCAGTTTTAATGTATGTCATTATGGCTGCATCATTAAATCCTTTTTCGTCTAATGATTCTCTTATGTGTTTGATTTGGCCTTCTGCCATTGCTGCCGGTGCAATTACATCGGCGCCTGCTTCAGCATGAATAGCTGCAATTTTTCCTAACATTTTTGCTGTTTTTTCATTAAGTATTTTTCCTTTTTCAGTATAAACGCAGTATTCTTCTTTAGTAAAATCGCATAGACAAAGGTTACTTATAAGAACTAGATTATCTCCAAACTCGCTTTTGATTTTTCTAAAAATCTTGGTGTGGAATGCGTCTTTCTGTAAAGCAACCGATCCGTCAGCGTCCTTTGAATTTATTACGCCAAAGATCATGATGCCTGGAATACCTAATTCAACAATCTTTTCACAAGTTTTTACAGCATCATTTATTGAAAGATATTCTTGACCTTTAAGCGAAGGGATTTCATATCTTTTTTCATCTTCTCGTATAAATATTGGATATATTAAATCGTTTGTTGAAAATTCTAGTGGCCTTACCAGCCTAAGCATGGCCTTAGATTTTTTAATTCTATATTGTGCATTCATTTAAAACACTTTGTTTTTTATTTATTTGATTAAAAGAATAGTTTGAAATTTTGTAGTTATTGCTCTCTTGGTAACTCTTTTTGCCAAGTTCTCTTTTTTCCTTCTGCGATTTTATAAAGCCGTATTGTGGCTTGAGGCGCATTTACTACTGCTTCTTTTATTACTTTTCCAAATCTGCCTTTTTTTAAGTCATTACTTACTAGTTTCCATTGTCTTTTTAATGAGGTTGAATTAAGTAAATATTCACGAGCTTTTTCCATATCATTAGCTGAAAATGTAGGTAAGCTCATAACAGGCTTTGAGAGGCCGTATTTTTTCCAATCTTTTGTGATGATCCACTTGTTCTTTTCCGCGATTTCATATAATTTAGTTTCAGGATATGGTGTTGCTAAAGATACAGAAAAAATATCTGGGCTAAATTTGTTAATAAAATTAGCTGTATTTCTTATTGATTCCCATGATTCACCAGGTAACCCTACAATAAAATTTGCTTCTACAATCATGCCTTCTCTTTTAATTGCCATAATATTTTCCGAAATCTCTTCTAAAGTACAACCGGATTTACCTAATTTGCTGAACAGAACAGGATCACCAGTTTCGACACCTAATTGAACTCTTGTACAACCTGATTTCTTCATTTTTTTTAGAAGCATAACTGGAATTTTATCTGCTCTTGTTTCACATGCCCAAGCGACATTTAGATTTCTTCTAATTAGTTCATCACAAATCTTTATTGCTCGATCAACATCAAAACTAAATGTCTGATCTTCGAACCATATTGATTTTACATTATACCGGTTAACAAGAGTCTCTACATCATCAACAATCTTTTCAGGGCTTCTACCACGCCATTTTCCGAAAATTTTAGGGTAAACACAATACATGCAGTTAAATGAGCATCCATGACTTCCCAGCACAGAAGAAAATGAAATTACTTTTCGGCTAGATCCACTAGGAATAAAGCTTGACTCGGCTGTAACATATTTTTCCATATCCAATAGATGGAATGCTGGCGGTGGTAATTCATTAAGATCTTTAATGAACGGTTTGTCTAAGAAGTCAATATACCTATTTTTAGTATCTAATTTTACCTTATTTTTGTTATTATTTACCTCTTGGATTTTTTCAATTATTGGTATAATAACAAACTCGAGTTCGGCTTCGCCTACAATAAGGTCAAGTTTACTTTTTGATATGACTTCTTGGGGTGCAATTTTGCATAATGATCCCCAACCAATAATGAAAATATTGTCAAGTTCATTTTTAATATTAGCGATTATCTCAAAATCATTATCTATAGATGGAGCCGAAATTCTACAGACAATGATCTCCGGGTTAATTTTTCTAATTTTTTCTACAAATTCTTGTGGAGTTAGCCTTTGAGTTTGTCCATCAAAAACTTCTGCGTGATATCCTTTTCTTTCTAACATAGCCGCGGCAAATGCTTCATGCATTGGTGGAAATATTGTTTCAATAGAGCCTTTATGTAGCTTAAATGCTGTACCAAATCCTCCCCCAAAGTCACGTAAAATGCGGACTCCTGATGGGCTAGGTAAATTCATCAAAAGAATTTTCAAAATTTTCACCTTTTAATAACTAACTATTATAGTGAAAGATTACAGTTAGCTAATCAATGTTTATTTTCCAAAAAGTATGGAAATAATTGTGTTATGAATAGACGGTTTTCTGGTTCGAATAATTATAAATTCAAGATCCTCAGAATCTTTATTCCATACTGTGTGAAGAGCGTTCGGTTCAATATAGACAGCATCTCCCTTCGTTACGATAAACTTTTCATCTTCAATCTGCATGGTTCCTTTGCCCTTTAAAAAAAGATACACTTCCTTTTGGGGATGTTTATGTGGATATACTTTCATGTTTATTTTAAGAAAACCCCAAACGAACTCATCTAGTTGACCTTGTATAAGTTTAAGAAATAATTCTTCCCCATAAATGGTGCCATTGCAAAGTCGGTTACATTTTTCTTTTTCTAAGTGTTGTCTAAGCATTTTTCTCACAGCCTAAAATCGAAGCACAATTTTTGTTTTGTTTTTTTGAAAGAATGGTTACATGTCTTATCTTTAGGTTAATGCATTTTTAGTGAATAGAAATTTGTCTAGCCGAAATATCTTCTATGTATTGAAGATGCTTTTTTTGTACCATATCAGGAATTGGTTGAAGATGTTTTGGAGCTGAATTATAGTTATCAACTAAGTATTGCATACTCATAACTCCTAACGAAAACACAGTATCCATTGTTTCTGTATCTGTACCAGATCCAAACGAGAAATTCACAAGATTACCATTTGCCATTTCATAGATCGCTTTGTCTTCGTTAAGAAATATTTTTGTAATTCCCAACCCAACTTTTTGTATAGGCCTGCTTAGAAGATACTTTCTCTCCCAGCCTACACCGCCCATATTCGCAAGTATGGCACCGTTTTTTAATTTGTTAACTTTTTCTTCATCTAATACTGGTGTAGACGAGCCAGTAGCATTAACTATTATATCTGCTTTAGAGATCATATTATCAAGCTCATCTGAGTTAAAACCTTGGTTTATTGCTTCTGAACATTTTTCAGAGCTTATGTCATAAACGTCAACTTTACATCCAATTGCACTTAAATACGAGGCGCATCCAATACCGATACTGCCAAAACCTAAAACAAGCACATGTTTATCTGGTAAAAAGACATGCAATTTAAGCAAAGCCTCAATTAATCCTAATCCTGTGGCCATTTGATTTTCACATTTTCTTTTTACAAAACTGCTATCCAAGCTAAAAACAGGTAAATTAAGCCGCTTAAGCGAATCCATCTTTTCATAGAACATTATACCTGACGCTGTTTGTTCTATTGCGCCCTTTATGCAATTCTTTTGTTTTAAAGCAATATCTCCTAAGAATCCTGCAGTGTCATGAATAAAATCGCTTTGTCGAACGAAGCTGGTGGCATTATGCTTATCAAAGATCGTTACATTAGGCAGTTTTAGTAATTCAAGTCCAACATCTGCTGAACAGAAAAACGGATAGAAAAACAAGTTTCCTCCTCCAGCTTCCAGTACTGAACAATACATGAACGCTTCCCAAGTGCCTGGTAAACAGATGCTGATTTTTAGTCCCTTGAAAGGTTGAGTAATAGCAAGCTCACGTCTTAGCCTTAACAAGGCTGGCGAATGATCTTCAATCCATGTTCTTGTAAGCTGAGCTGGTTTAGCAAAATTTCTAACTTTAAACTTAGCGTAACTTACTGGATCTTTAATTATCGTAAGTTTTTTTAGACCCATTAATTTTTGTCGCCTATTAATTTTTCTTTTGATTTTTACTATATTCACTTAACTGGTTAAATGAGCTAGACGTTTCTGTTTTGAAGATTTTTTTCGCAACAGAAAGTACTTCCCCATCATTATTTAGTGCTGCAGCTCTCAATTGCTCTACAGGAATTTGTACAATCCGTTCAGTTAGTTCTCTGCTAAATCGGTCTAAAACTATCAGTTTCTTTTTGTCAAATTCGCCCATTTTATGAACTGCTCTGGCAAGCTCTTTTTTTCTTATAAGTTCATATTTCCTATAAATTTCAGTAATAAGCGGTTGAACAAATAGTTTTGATAGTTCTTTTTCAAATCGTTCAAGTTCTTCTGAAATAATCATTTTACATTTTTCAGCTTCAACTTCTCTGTTTCTTAAGTTCTGGGTAATTACCTCTTTTAAGTCATCTATCGTCTTTAGAGTAACTCCGTTTTGTATTCCAGTTGTTTTTTCTACAGCATGGGGCTGTGAAATATCAATTACGAGTAACCGTTTTGATCCATTATTGCCATTTAAAGTATAGAATTGCTCCTCTTTGAAGAGCGGTTGCGAGACAGATACTGCTACAATAATTAAATCCAGTTCAGGTATAATCGTTGGAATATCAGTAAATGGCACTACCGAACCTGAAATTTTATGCGCTAAAACTAAACTTTTTTCATATGTTCTATTAGCAATAAATATCGATGATGAAGACTTACTTCTAAACGCTTGCGCTGCAAGAGAACCCGCTTCTCCGGCACCAATAATTAACACTTTTCTTGACTTTAAATCCGCAAGTTCTTTTGCTGCAAGATCAACTGCAACTGAACTTACAGAAATTGCGCGTTCGTTAATTCTAGTTTCATTTCTTACTCTTTTTCCTATGTTAATCGCTTTCATAAATGACTTATCAAGGATTATTTTTGTGGTTCCATTTTTTTTCGCTTTAAGCCATGCAGTTCTTATTTGCCCAAGAATTTGGTCTTCACCTAAGACTACTGAATCTAACCCAGAAGCCAAGAAAAATAGGTGTTGTAATGCTTCTTTTCCATAATAAATTCGGATTGCTTTTTCTAAAATATCAATACTAACCCCAGTAATTGTGCTCCATAGCCTTAATATGCGGTTTACACAGTTAGTTTGATTGCCCTCTGAAGATGAATACCAAATTTCAACGCGGTTACATGTTTGAATCAGGACAAATTCTTGTAATAACTCGTTTTCTCTTAGTGTATTGGTGAACTTTTCTTCATTAAATGTAAGAGCCTCAAGCATAGGCAACCCCACAGTTTTATGGGACGCTGAAATGCAAACAATCATATTTTTTGCTCCATTATTGCCTGACTCAAAAAATCAAAAATCACGATATAGTGATAATTTTTTTGAATTTATTTTCAAGAGTCCCTTGAGGGATAAATTCTACTTTATTAAGCGCTATACCAATACGTGTTTTTATTTCGTCAATAATTTCTTGCTTGAGTGCCTCTTGAACATTAGTTGACATGGAAACTGTCGTTTCAGCTTTCAATACAGTTTCATGTCTAGGCGTACGTTTATCAACCACTATCTGGCATTTTCCAGCGAGTCCATCATGCTTATTTAACAAAAATTCTATATTGCTTGGAAATACTGTTACGCCACGAATTTTAGTCATATAGTCCTCTCTGTCAATGTCTGCGCTAATGGTAGGATGAGTTAAACCGCATTCACATTCTTTAAAACCATAATAAGTAGTAATATCTTTTGAAAGATAACGCACCAGCGGGAACGCTTCTCTTTGCAAACTAGTAATTACAAGTTCACCTTTTTTACCTTCACTAAGTGGCTCATGGGTCTCTGGATCAACCACTTCAATAAGATAATAATCTGCCCATATATGATGCAAATCCGGATTTACTGAACAGTTAACTGAAAAACCTGGACACTCTGTTGAACCATAGTCAGAAATAACTTTTTCATAGCCACATTCTTTTTTAAGCTGGTTAATCTGCGACGCTGTAGGTTTTTCAGCTACACATATCGCCATTTTGAGGTTATGCTTGCTCAAATCCTCTCCGAGTGATTTAGCAACTTCAAGAATCCTAAAATGATAATTAGTTGCAGCATAAAGAATAGTTGTTCCAAACTGTTTTATCAGAAGTATTTGCCTTTCAGTATCAGCTGGACCAACCGGAATTACACAAGCCCCTAATTTTTCTGCACCCCAATGCATTGACCAGGCGCCTTGCCATAATCCATATGCTGAAGTTACCTGAACAACATCTTTATTATTAGCCCCATGATACCTTAACCGTCTAGCTGATGCATCAGCAATCATGTTTATGTCTTTTTGTGTATGTGCAATCTTTAATGGACTCCCAGTCGTTCCGCTAGACATACGTATAGTAGAAACCTTGTAGTGAGGAACACATAAAATGTTCTGAAAGTTCTGTTCAAGTTCTTCTCTACTAGTTAAAGGAAACCTCTTTAAATCATCTAAACTTTGAATATCTGACGGTTTTATGCCAGCATCATTAAATTTTGCCCTATAAAAACGACTTTTTTCATAGATTCGCTGTATCTGTATTTTTAAAAGTGCCAACTGCTGATTTCTAATTTTTTCGATAGAAGCTGCACTAATAGGTTTATCAAATAAAAGTTCAGTCATTTATGTCACTTTCTAAATTTAAAATTAATAATTCAACAAAACATTATGTACTTCATAGGCTAAGTTCTCTAAATATAGCTTGAACATTCTAAAAGTATGAACTCTAAAAGGTGGCTTTCTGAAAAAGCATAAAAACATTTCTTAATTTGAAAACTTTTAAAATTCCTTTCTTAATCTTGATTTCTCCAGTTAAACAAGCTTTTGTTAAGTCCCTAACGCTAATTTTTCCTTCAATAATAGCTGAAGATAAAGGCAAACTTCCTTCTATTATCACATCTGGTTTTTCTATTACACCCTCTTCTAAGTGCACCCCTATAGATTCAATATATAGTACAAAAGATGGAAGCCCTTTTAATCTAAATAGGGCTGACATTTTCAAATTCTCAAGTTTCTTTATTAAATTGGCATCTGATTTGATGCAGTTATCGATAAATTGGATTTTTTCTTTTAACCTGTTACAATTGAAAAATTTTTTATAAGTACTAGTCGAATTAGGTGCTGAGATGTAACCTGCAACAGGTGAGTATAGACGTTCATTTAACTTGATAGGCGCAAACATGTAGCTTAATGTAATGCCATTATATTTTATTATCTCAGAAGAACGCATTGTACGTAGTAATTCTGCTGCTATGCCATGTCCTCTATGTTCATAACGAATTAACAAATCTCCTGCTAGCGCAGTTTTAACCTTCAAGTCGCTAGATAGTTTGAGGTCGCGCATAAGCCAATGATTGCATCCAATAATTTTTCCATCTTCTTCTGCAACAGCTACTAAAGAGGGCTCAAAATACGGGTTTTTCTTATATTTCCAAGTCCAATAGTTGTTTTTAAGAAAAAGCGGAAACCCTGTTCGTAATAATTCTGTAAGAGCTTGTTCGTCTTGCTCTTTGAGTTTTCTATATAAATACGTCATATTCTTCGCTTCGATAATTATCCGTTATCTGCTCGTGGCATAAACCAAGGTGAATTATTCTTCAATAAATTTAATATGATAATGACTTTACTTATCTTCCAGATTGGATAAAATTTAATTTTTAAGGTGACAATGTTCCTTAAAACTCCTTCGCCTTGAAGTATACAGGAGGCAAAAGTTGCGCCATCAGCATCGATAGTAACTTCAGGTTTATTGACTTTATTATATGTAACATTAACTTGATTATCTTTAATTTCAATACAAAAAGTGTTATCTGCCGATTCAGGTACATTTCTTAACTGAAACTGGAATTGGCCCTTAATATTTTGTTTTTTTAGATTGTTTTTTAATACTTCACTTGTTAATCGGGGAAAATCTAAAACGCTTATAAACATGTATTCAGGTGTACTTTCCGCGAAACCTAAATTTGAACAAACTTTTCTCACCGTTTGGTCTTTAGTCGGAAAGTTTAACAGAACTGAATCGCTATCAGATTTATTTAAATAATCAATTGCCCAAGTTAAGAGTTTAGTAATTATTATTTCTCCATCATAAGATGGGTCATAGCACATTTCCCAGATATTACCAGTTTTTCCGGCAACAATATATCCAACAATTTTGTTTTTAGTGTTGACAATTTGTATTCCTTCTTCTGTTACATCCGGTCGCTGTAAACAGCACCACACCCAATATTCAGGTGTTCTAGGAACAAAACCTGCATATTCTTTAAAAGTAGAATTGAACAGTTCAACTATTACTGTTTCATCACCTTTTTTAAATGGACGTAAATAATACTGAACTGTTATCAAGATTTTAGGCCTTCTCTAAATCATAATTAACATCGATTGTGCATAGACTTTTAATATCACTTGAAAATATTTTTGTCAGAATAGGTTTCTTAATTGGTTGTGTTTCTGCTATTATTTGTATGTCTCAAGGTTTAGAAGATATTTTTCAAGTTCATTTGCAACTTGGCGCCAACAATATTTTTTCTCAATGACTGCTTTTCCGCATTCTACTTCTTTTTCAAATCTTTTAACATTATCATGAACTTCAGATATTGCCTTTGCTATATCTTCTGGAAAATTTGAGGAAATGAAAACAGCGCTTTTACAATTTTCTAGTATATATTTATGGGCTGGTATGTCTGTTGCAATTATTACTTTTCCCATAGCCGAATATTCAAGTAGTTTCAAAGGACATTGATTTCGCCAAATGGGCAAATTAAACGGAAGTAACCCTACATCGCACATTGCAATGTATTTTGGTACTTCCTCATAGGCTACTTTATCATGAAGAATTACTCTGTCATTAACTTTGTAATCAGTTATGAGCTTATTTAATATCTTAAAACTTCGATTATCTCCTAGTATGTATAAAACTACGTCTGGGTATTGGTCTTTTAATAATTCAATGCTTTTAATACTCTCTACGATGCCTCGTCCTTGTACTTGTTCATAATTTGCTCCAACTGACCCATGGTAGAGAACGACAAATTTGCCTTCTAGTTCAAAGGCTTTTCTTAGAGTATTTTTATCATATTTTTCAGGATTGAAAAGAGTTGTAGATACTCCGCTTGGCCAAATTCCCATTGTCTGCGGGTCTATTTGGAATTGATTGCATACTTCATTTCGCATCATTGGTGTAATTATAGTCATCCCGTCAAAGAGTTTTTTTGCCATACGGATTCCTATGTTAAAAATTACTGCTCCTGTTTGTGTTCCGTCCACTGGTGTACTTCTAATATCTAACACAATTTTTGGTCTGCGCGGTTTTGGGAACATCCTTACAGGAATTAAGCTGAGAAATAAAGGTCCTTGTGGTTCTACAATTACAAAATCAATCTTAGACACTGCGAGATATATTGGTAAATAAAAGAAAAGAAGTACTGTATACATAAGTGAAGTAAGAAAAGAAATATCTCTCATTGGAATTGCTGTAATGTCTATGCTCTTATCCTTAGCGTCAAATCGTTCTTTAGAATATAACCCAAACAAAGATGTTTTATGTCCAAGTTCTGATAGCCCTTTTAAGATTTCGATTTGAGAAGTTTTATGAAGCGCTTGATCTAAAACTAGTGAACTAATCCATAAAATTTTTTTACCAAAAAATGTTCTGTTTGACATAATACTAACCTGTAGGGTTATTCAATAGTTAGCGTTTTACCGAAAATTATGCTTTTTCTGGATTAGTTATTTGTTCAAATAATTATTTGCTTATTTTTTTCTCTGGTATACCTGAATCTATTAAGAACTCTTCGAAAGACGAATAGATTGGCTTTGACTTTAAAAATCTTGTTAGTGCTGAACCTAACTGGTTTTTAACTGGCAATTTTCCCCAATTGCCCTCTCGGTTTAGAAATATTGGGAACTCTTCCCAGAATTCTTCTTGTTGCGGAACTCTCCCAGTCTTTATGTAAATTTCATATGCATAACTTTTCGCTTCATCAATGTATTTCTTTTTCCGATTTTGATAATATTGATCAAGATTCATAATTACTCTACAAGGGTTACCTACTGCAACTGAACCAGATGGAATATTACTAGTTACAACCGATCCTGCACCTATTATGGAGTCTTTTCCTATTCGTACTCCTTTTAGTATGATTGTGTTAGTTCCTATGAATACGTTGTCTTCCAATACAACTTTTCCAGATGAACACAAAACTTCGCCATATTTCTCTCGAAGAACAGACCAGTCAAAGCCATGTGTAAGTATAGTAGTATTGTTTGCAATCATACAGTTACGTCCAATTTCTAGCAAAGCTGGTCTGGTTACATCGATACTTGAGCGACCAAAAAACATGGTGCCTTCGCCAACTTTAACACCCTTTCTGCGTAAGTAAATAGTATACAGTCTTGAACTAGACGACATTATAAATTGATAGATTGAATACAGAGGGCTTAATAAAAAAAGAATCGCTATACCTCCGCGTTTGTTTAATCTTATTTGTTGATATGTGTTTTTGTGGTACTTGTATGACCATATTTGTCTAAATCAGCGCGAAAGAATCCAAGAAAGCTTGCCGCACTTCTGAACAAGTAGTATGGACCTAAAAAGAAGACTTTTCTTTCAGGTATAACTTTGTATACTTTTAAAGAATCTCTAAAACCTATCCAAAATGCAGATGGGAAAAAAAGTTCCCAACGTGATTTTTGGCTAGGGTATTTGTGGAAGAGGAAATGTGACCCATAGCCATACCAGAAGTGTTTACGCCATAAAGCAGCATAAGTTGTTGGCGGATATTTTCGATAATATTGTGCAGAACGATTAATAGAAAATTGCCAGCCTAAATTCTTTATTCTGATTGAAATATCTCTGTCTTCTGCTGCTCCTTTAATGTTAACGTCAAATCCGCCTGCTTGTTTTATGGCTTTAAGTCTGAAGATTTCAAAACCGCCCATAACTGTTGTTTTCTGATTTAGTTTTCCAATAATTCGAAGATATCCCTCAAAAATAATAACTGGTCTTGTTTCAGCAGTTGTTTCTTCTGCAAGGGCTGCACCTATTTGCGGATTTTGTTCCATAAACGCTACATGTTGAGTGATAAAATCCTTCTCTAATACGAAATCATCATCAACCCATACTACATAGTCGCCTTCAGCGTTATCTATAACCATTTGTCTTGCTGCACCTAACCCTTTGTTTTGCGTTAAGAACAAAATTGTTTGTATGTCTGTATTTTTGGTAAAATTAGTTATGCAAGCAGGTACTTTTCCGGATTCTTCTTCATCAACTACTACAAGTTTTAGTGCCTCATGTGGGTAGTCTTGCTTAGCTATACTATAAAGTGCAGTTTCAACAGTATGTCGTGAATTTTTAAGACATAATCCTACTGTAACTTTAACAGTCAATAATTTAACACCAAAACTGCTTGTTAATAAGACCTGATTTTGCTGTGTTCAATTGAAGATTTTATCTATCCGCACAATTTTTCATTTTGCAACAGCAAATTGTCTGCATTAACTATTGTGCCTTTATATGAAAACCTGCTATGGCGTGTAACGAACTTATTGCGGTGTCTTTAAATGTGAAATATCTACAGTTTTGTACTTTTATCCAGAGTAATAAATTTCGCTTTTACTGTTAGAGTAAATCTTGTTGGTGTCTTCTAATTGGTTAGAAATCTGTGTCATATTGAACATTCCACCATAGACGTCAATGAAATAGCCTTGTACATTAAAAGTACGTAAGTATACATAGGCGTCATCTTTGATTCTCGTATTATTAGTTAACATATTTTCCCAATCAATTACTCGTAGAGCATAGCCCCTTAAAACGCGTTGAGATGAAGTAATATCTGCATATAATGTCGCATTTAGAGGTATTTCAGAGGAAAGCCATTTTGCGCTATAAACATCCTCGTTAGGAACATATCCCTCGTAAAAGTTTGCTAGAACTTGGGGATTATTACTTTTTGTTATCTGGTTAAAACTCATTGATGATGAGACCCCTGAGCCTAGGTCACCGGAGATTTCGTTAACAAAGCCTACCTTAAACATAAAAATTGCTACAAATAGTATGCATAATGTGCATATTGCATATGAGCGTGCTCTATTAATGCTGGTATAGTGCTTTGCAATCCATGTAAAGGCAACTATGCCTCCGTAAAAGCTAATGGGTGCCAAAAATATGAGTAATAAATGGAAGAATCTTGCTTCTATAAATGAATCAGCTAAAGCAGGTAGAATAAACGTCATTAAAAGAATCGCAATAGCAGCTACTGTTATAGGTAAATATTCTGCTTGAATATTCATTTTCTTGCGGTTTTTAATGAGTGCAACTGTTCCAACTGCAATTAGAAGGTATGGAATCTTGCTAACAAAATAATCTATTTGACCTGTAATCGTCATATTTGCAAAATTAGGTGAAATAAACTCTGAGACCGTTCCTCCTCTTGATCCAACATCAACAAATCCAGAAGTAAACGATAATGATAACCGATCTATAAATGCTATAAATGTTTGGTCAAGTGATGTTGATATAAAAACATACCAGAATACTCCAACGGCAAGCAATATTAATAGAACTCTAGCGGTCAATACTTTTTTGATTTCCAGCGGCTTTTTAATTATTGAAAGTTTTTCCATTAGTATTAACGCTATCCATGCAAATAATGCGCAGAACATGAACACATAAAATGTTGAATAGTGAGATACAATTAAGGCAATTCCAAAAATTGCTATTAGTGGTTCTTTTTTCTTAAAATTAATACTGCTGCTTAAAATTGTGAAAAGTATTAGTACAAGGAAAAGTTCGCCAATGATTTGTCGTCTTTCTTCGCCAAAAAACCGTGGGAAAGTTATGAAATAGAAGGCGGCCAAGAAGGCTGTAGCCCTTCCAAAGTTATGCTTATACATTTCATACATTGCCAATGGAACAAAAGCATACAAGACAAAATATAAGCTCTTAAAGATCCACTCGCCGGATATATTCATCAATTTAGAGTATATTGTTGGTAGAACAGTGACACTAAGCATAGCGTTATAATCTCGAAGTTCAGACTGGTTAAAGTTAAGATACGGTTGCCATAGTGAATTCATGTCTGCAAGTTTAAAAACATGGTATTCTCCAAACGTGTCCCAGCCTAGTAGGTTTGTTGTAATAAGCTCTCTGTGGAAGATAAGCGATATTGCAATTACTGCTATAGCAACCGGAAAGAATGCAGCAGGTAGATTTTTTCTATAAAAGATTGATATTACGGCTAATGCAGCAATAACAATTACCATGCAAAGCAGCGCCCAATTGCTAAGTGTTAAGGCTCCAAAAATTGCTAGAAAAGGTACAGTGGCTAGAAGTGCGAATGGGGCAAATTGTTTAACGTTAGGTAGTGAATATGAATATGTAGATTTTATTTGATTTCGACTACCTAGAAGAGTTAATGCTAATAGAATTGTGCTGATTGTAACTAAAATCGGTAGGACCGATAATGGTGCAGCTATACCCAGTAACGGATAGAGATGATTTATCGCTAGCCCCGTAAACATTGAAAAAGCAATACTTAGACCAGCTGAGAAAGCTAAGTCTTCAACTATGCTTGCAAAGTTTACTTTAAACGCTTTTAAAATAAGAAAACCTGGCAAGAACGAAATATAAATGAATCCTACAATCTGCCTTACAATTGGGATATCAAATAGTATCGCCAATATAGCTATGACTTGTAGGCCAATAGCAATTTTTATCGATGTATTCATAGATATCACATAAAAATTTATTTTACATGTTTAGATGTGACAGTGCTATGTCTGTTGGACATGTTGCTGTCAAAATTTTATGATGTTACTTTTAATTTTATCAATTAAGTATGTATAATGCTGTTAAACTTTCCATTTTTCGAGTTTTTGATCAATTAGATCTAAAATTTCTTTATCGGCAGCTAAGCTAAATTTTCGGGCAAAAAGTTTATCACTTTTCATAAAAGTTTCAAAGTCCGCAACAGTTAAAAATTTAGGATGTGCATCTTTACTTCCATTCCAGCTAATGTATCTTTTATTATCATTAGATATCTGTGACTGAAAAGGTGAGTTCTTAAGTATTGTTTGAAAAAATACTTCATCAATTATGTTTGTATGCTTGAAAAATTTTTTTACAGCAGGTTTTTTATCTATAAATTCTAAAATGTAGTTAACATGCATTTTTGGTAAACAGAAAAAAGCTGATCCACCATAAGGTTTGAGTTTGTACGGTAATTTTTTATTTAATCTAGGAATGCGTAAGCGTTTAGAATGTTTGCCTACTGATGGAAAGTAATGTCTGTACCATAACCTTTCCATGCCTCCATTGTCCCAAATACTTGTAGGTAGTTCAAAAACTTCCATAAATGCTGTAGTTTGGCCATTAAAAAAATCTTTTATTATATGAATAGGTTTTATTGGGTAGCAGTCTCCAGAAAGGTTAACAAAATAATCATAATTATAATCCTTAAAACGTCGCATAGCATTTAACGTGGCGTTTACTCCCCCAAATGATCCCCAGCGGCAACGGAATTCAGATACAACCTCAAGGTTTCTTTTATCACATTGATGTTCAATAATTTTTTTCCATTCTTTAAACTGCTGTTTGCCTACTGTAGTATCAAAATGTATCTGAAAAAAATCTACATCAGTCTGTAACCGTTTAACTAGCCTAGCTACTCGTTCTGGCTCTTTATGGCACAAGATAAAATAAGCAATACTCACCATCATTAGCACCGCTTTTTATAAGGCAAAAAATTTAAGTATTTACAGAAGAGCGTAAGCTGAAAACCGTGATTTTAATTTACTTTAGAGTAGGTATTGACGCTTTGATTGTCTCCACCATTAGTGACCATATTTTTTCACCATCAAATTTTTCAACAACGCTTTGTCTTGCTTTTGTCTGTATCTTTTCACGTTCTTCATCTGGCAAATCTAGTACATTTTTAATTTTTTCGCTTAATGCGGTGTAGTTGCCTGGTGGCAAAGTAAACCCATTATAACCATCAACAGTTAAGGCGCTTATACTCCCCACATTAGTGACAATTGGTATGCATCCACACGCCATAGCTTCTATAAGAACGCGGGGTAAACCTTCAGAGTAACTGGTTAACGTGAAAATATCTGAAAGGTTATAAAGTTCAAGAAGCTCCCGTCTGTTCTTTAACCCTAAAAAAGTTACTTTATTTTGCAGTTTTAGACTAACTGTTAATTCCTCAAGATTTTTCCTTTCTGTTCCATCTCCAACTATTAACACTTCAACGTTATTCTCTTTTAACCTTTGAAGGGCTTTTAGTAATACATCAACTGCTTTGTTTCTATCCAGTCTGCAGACAGTTAAGATAACTTGTTTATCTTGTGAGATATGCCACTTGTCCCTAAGCATAATTTTATAATTTAAAGGTCTAAAAAATGTAGTGTCTGTTGATGAAGGGCTAACAATGACTTTACATAGATGCTCTTCTTCAATCTTTTCTTTAAGTTTCCATGAACGTGCAAAAATTAAGTCACAATTTCTATAAATAAATTTCCTAGCTTCTTTTTGCAAAAAACTATTTTCAAGATTAACATCGCTTCCCATAGCTACTGTACATAAAGCAAAATTAGACAACTTTTTAAGTAATGCTAATGGATATGCGTGAGATATATAAAAGCAGACGATTACTTCAGGGTTTGATTTTCTTATTGCTTTTACAATTGAAAGAAAATCGCTAATGAATATATTTGGTTTAAGCAGATTAGTAAAATTACTATTGGGGCTTTTTAGATAGATAGGTGAAACAGTAATGTTTTTGCTTACTTCTGAAAGTTGGGTAATTGCTTCTTGATAATGTGTCTTATCTTTGATTCTGATTATAGGTGCGAGGACAAAATTTTGTTCAAAACGTGAAAGATACTTTGTTGCATGAAGAAATTCATTTTGAATTTCTTGGGCCCAACAGAAAAACATTATTTTCATATGGACCACTAAACTGGTGATTTGTTTTTTGATGTGTTCTAATTTATTTTTGGCTTAATAGAAATAGAAGTAGGCTTCTGTAAGATTTTGCCACTTTTTGCCAAGTATATTGCTGAATCATTGCTTTTCCTTTTTTGGCTTTATCTGTGAAGAAGCTGGGGTTTTCAAGAAATGCCATGATGTGATTATAGTATTCTTCACTTGTATTTGCTATAGAAACGCATTCGCTTGCACTTCGTAAAATTTCAGGTATTGGTGTAGAGATTACAGGTTTTCCTTGGGCTAAATATTCCCATACTTTAACTGGAGATGAATAATAAGAAACTGGATCTAAGGGATTTTTTGGACTGACACAGATATCTGAGGCTGCAATGTATTTTGGTACATCATTATGAGGAACAAAGCCTACTTGGATAACGTTTTCCTGTAAGTTAAGCTCCTTAATTTTGTTTTCAATTCTATTCATGTAATTTGTTGTAAGCTTTCCACCAACTATGTAAAATTTGATTTTTTTATGGGTCTTCTTTTTAACCATATATAATGCATCCATGAATTCATCCATGGATAGCCAATATTCCACATTACCTACAAAGCATATTGAAAGATCTGCATTTGTAAGTCCAAGCTTTTCCCTGATGTGTGTGGCTTCATTTTGATAGTCTGCAAAAAAGTATTCTTCTACTCCATTAGGGATCCGATACACATTTTTTGACCCTAAGTAGGCAGCGTAATCCGCAAGTTTATATGAACAAGCTATAGTCGCATCAGAGTTGCTGACTACTGACTTCATCATATGGGAAAAAGTGTAGCTTACTAATCGTCTTGGGATGATGCCAGGAACGTTTTCAGCTGCTACTGTTGGGTAGTGATCAACAAGGTCTACAACAGAAAGTAGCTCTTTAGGTATTGCTTTAGATACTAGAAATGGTGGAAATAGATTTGCAAAAAGTACAACATCAATATCGAACTTGTTAATAATTTCTGATGCAGATTTAGCAAAAATACCACTGTTGGTTAAGTAGTATGCTGAGAGGGAATTAGATGGTGTATCGCCTATAGAGAAAACCGTAGCGTTGCTTTTTCTGACTATTTTATCTTGTATAGAAAATCGCATTATGTAAATTTCGTCACCGAATTCAGGAAACTGCTCAAAAATGTGATGTAATCTGCATGGATTTGGGTGACCTAAATAATCGCTTGGAGGCATAATAAGAATTTTCATACTAACCCACAATTATTTATAATTAGATATTTTCTGTTACTTCTATAGGAAGTGTTATGTGGCAGTCTTTCTCATTTGAGATATTATTCAAAAGATCTTCATAGGAATTCTGATTTTCTTGATTTGCAAGTTCATTTGGATGTGTTAAAAATACGCATAGCCCGCCTAAAGTTTTAGCTTCTAACATCATGTCTGTCCATTTTTCTACAGTTTGTTGCGCTGTTAGACCTAAAGTATGGAGCATTTGGTGATCTTGAGGCAGGGACAAAGGTACTTCAGGAAAACCATTAATGTGGAACGGAAATATTGTGCCTATACCATGGGATTTCATTGTGTATGGATGTTTAGGTTCCCATGTTGGTATGGAAGCATCATATTTATAGCCTGAAGCATTTAATGCTTCAAGAATTTGAAAGTTATGTTGAAGTAAAGGTGCTCTAAAACCATTTACAGGTGATTCTGAGCGTTTATTTAGTGAATGTTTAGCGTCAGACAATCTTTCAATTAGCATCTGTTTTGATAGTGATGCTAGCTTTCCGTCATGTTTGGTGTCATGGGCACCAACTTCTCCGAAATTTGTTAGTGATTTAATAATATCATTGTCTAACGTGTAACGTTTTGACGGAATGAACCATGCTGATGGTAAGTCGTATTTTTCTTCTAGTTTTTTAATTTTAGGTGCTCTTTCAAAGCCTTCTCTGTCTTCTATATCATGAGTCATTAGACAAGCAAAACGCTGCCCCGTCCATTGTTTTCTTTTTATCTCTTCTCCAGTAAGCTTGTTTATTGCTTGTACTAAAATTAGTCTTAATGCATCCACATGTAATTTATCACATAATGTGCAGTTACTATTCCCGCTAGCTTCTTTCATAAAGTGGTCTCTGACTTTTTTAGGTGCAATGCCATATGGTATTGGAAGTCCAGTAAATAGTCTATATAATTTTGATTGTTGGGCTGCGAGGGCATCGTTAAGAAAACTAACGTATTCTTCAACTATGTCTAATCCAAGGGCATAATCATTGTTGGTTAGTACTCCTATAGAGTCTAGATCTGATTCAAATATTGAAGTAGGCTTGTATTTGTAGAGTATTTTGGGTCTAATTGAAAGGGTTAACTGACCAATATTTGCAGAAATTACATGAGTATTATTAGTTGTTTTTACAGTTTCAATTTGGGTATTTTTGCTCCAAGCAGAAAATTCTTCAGAATCAGATGGAATTACTACTGCTTTTTTTTCATCCGGAGGCTTCTGCTTATATACAATTGCAATATCTGAATCATCTAAGTTTGTGAAAGTTATCTCCCACGGCATTAGCAACTCTTGGATGATTTTAACTTCTGCAAGTGGTACTTTAAGAGCAACCTTCAATTAATCACCAAAAACTTGTGAAAGAATTAATTTTTTACTTTTTGGCACCTATTTTTAGATATATTAACGGAGCGATTATAGTCCACCAGTCTCGAAGTGGCGAAATATTAGAGTAACCTCCTTTGTGCCGGAAAGGGTAAATTTTCGAAACTGGTACTTCTTTGGTCTTATAGCCAAGAGTTAATGCCTTATAGTGAATATAATATTCTAACTGGTAACCATCGAGCCAACTTTGCCAGATGTTAATTTGGCAATTTCTAAACATATCCAATCTATACGCTCTAAATCCATTGGTTACATCTGTACATCGAGTTTTTGTAAATAATGTCCAGATGTACGGAAAAAGTCTGCTAAATAATCCTCTAAGAAATGGGTTTCTTACAGGCTTACCGCCTGGTAAAAATCTTGAACCTTGAATATAATCATAGCCTTGGGTTAATATTGGTTTTAGAAGTCTGTTAATTTCTTTTGGTTGGTCTTTTCCGTTTCCCGCCATTATAATGGCTATATCATAATTTTCTTTAAGTGCATAGTTTATACCTGATCTTATAGCATAACCTATGCCTTTTCTTTCTACATGAGTGATTATATGAACAGGGGTTTCAATTTTTGCTGTTGTTGCTTTAATTCTGTTTAGTTCATTAGTATTAGCGCGGTCTACAACAACACATATTTCATCTACTTTTATTTGGGCGAATCCTGCAAGTACATTCACAAGTTGGTTAGTATTGTTGCAAGCTGGAATTATTACAATTCCTTTAAGAGAATCGTCGCTACTTAGTTGCAACAGTAGTTCTCCTAATTACGTGTGCAGGATTTCCAGCAACTACCACATTATTAGGGATGTCTTTTGTTACTACAGAACCGGCACCAACTAATGAATTTTCTCCGATGGTTACACCAGGCACAATAACACTATTTGCTCCTATGGATGCTCCTTTCTTGACATATGTTTTTAGTAGTTTCCAATTGCCCTGCGCTTTTGGGTACATATCATTAGTGAAGGTAACATTTGGTCCAATGAAGACGTTATCTTCAATAATGACGCCTGTAGGTATGAAAACAAATGGTCGCACTTTACAATTGTCACCGATTATAACGCCTTCTTCAATGTAGACATATGAGTCAATTTTACTGTTTTTTCCAATCTTACATTTATACAAGTTTACTTGGTCAAAGATTCGTGAGCCTTGTCCAATTTCAGCACTTTCAATAACTGAATATTTGGCTTTATTCTGTAGTTCAAGCATACTTATTCCACTGTTTCTGTTCTTCCTTTCTCCATTGATGATCGTGTAACTTCTAAGAGTCGTACTACATTTGCCCCTACAAGACCATTGTTCTTGTTAAGACAAGTACCGTTAGCTGCCCGGCCTTCTCTAATGCAGCGAATAAAATGTGATAATTCCGAACTTATGGTATTGCTTCTTTCGACAGGAACTTCAAAAAAGTGGTCTTGTTCAAAGGCGGTAATCTTTTGTGTACAGCAGTCAATTTTAGCAAACCTTTTTGAACCCATAATTTGGACTTCTCGAATCTTCTCAGGATGAAGCCAACTCACTTCTATGTGGGCTATCATGTTGTTTTTAAATTCGCTTGTAATATGCGCAGTTTCTTCCATTTGTCCTGGCCGGTGGGCTTTACCAATGCAAGTAATTTTTGCAGGCCAATCATTTGTTAAAAAATTTAAAATATCAAACGGGTGGGGCGCTAAGTCTGTAATTATATCTCTGCCTGTCATAGGGGGCATAAGTGCTGTCCACTGTAGTTTTGTCCAATATAAATCGCCAAAAAAGCCTTCTTCAATAAGTCTTTTTGCTTTTTCAATTGCAGCATCGAACCTAAATATGTGTCCTACTGAAAGAACTAAGTTTTTTTCATGAGCCAAATCTACTAGCTTTATTGCTTCAAGGCTATTGAGAGTCATCGGTTTCTCTACAGTCACATGTTTTCCAGCGTTTAGCGCCTCTCTACATATATCATAATGTGTTGAGCTAGGCGTACAGATATGCACAGCATTAAGTTGTGAATTGCCTAGAAATTCTGTTGGATTGCTAGCTAGAACTGGCACTGAATATTTGTCTTTGCAGAAAACTAGGTTTTCGTCAAATACATCACAGACGCCAAAAAGGTTGACGTTAGGATCACTTTTTCCCATCAGTGCGTATTCTGAAGCAATTTTTTTGCCCCAGTATCCAACACCGATAACGCCGACGTTCATTTTTTCCATAATATTTCACCAACAATAAATTGTTAGCCAAAAAATTCATGAATTTTCTCTGAAACTTTTTCGATATCTTCTTTTTCAAGGTCGGGGAACATAGGTAAACTTAGAACTTGCTTACTAACCAACTCGCTAGCTGGAAAATCGCCTTCTTTATAGTTGTATATTTTTTTGTAAATTGGTTGTAAATGTATTGGTAATGGATAATGGATCCCACATTGGATGCCATTCTTTTCAAGGTAGGATTTTAATTCATCTCTGCGTCCTGTCCTTACAACATAAAGATGATAAACAGGATTAGCAGAGCCATTTCCATTAGGTGGTAGAATCAAGTTTTCTACATCTGATAATAACTTATTATATTGTTGTGCTACCTCGCGTCGTTTTCTGTTCCACTCGTTAAGTCTTCTAAGTTGAACCCTGCCTATGGCAGCATTAACAGTGTTAAGCCTAGCTGTTAACCCAATACTGTCATGTTCATAATGAGATATTCTTCCACAGTCACGTAGCTTGGCAATTTTGTTAGCTAACTCTTCGTTGTTAGTTATGGCCATGCCGCCGTCTCCTCCAACCGTCATATTCTTTGCTGAATAGAAGGAAAAACAGCCTACATCGCCTATACTTCCCACTTTCTTGCCCTGATATTCTGCACCGTGTGCCTGGCAACAATCCTCAACTGTTGCACATCCTGCTCCTCTAGCAGCTTCTACAATGGGTTCCATTTCAGCTGGGTTGCCATATAGATGGACTGGCATCACTACTTTGCTATTGCGATTAAGTTTATGTCTAATCATGTTTGGATTAATGTTGAAAGTTTGTAAGTTTACATCTGAAAAAATTGGGGTTGCACCAGCGGTATATGCTGCATTGGCAGTTGCAATAAATGAGAACGGTGTTGTAACTACTTGGTCATTAGCATTGACATCAAGAGCTTGAAGTGAAAGTTGTAACGCAAATGTTCCTGAGCTGGTGGAGACAGCTCGCTTTACTCCGCAAAATTTTGCGAATTCTTCTTCAAATTTAAAAACGCTTTCTCCCATAACAAATTTCTCATTTTGTAGAGAAATTATGGCAGCGTTTTTCATTTCCTCGTCAAAAACAGGTTTAGCTAATGGAATATTCATGTATGTAAAACCTCGTACATGTGAGTTACTTTAACTACAGCCCTTTTCCCCTTTGCTTGGTAAACGATAAAAATTAGCACCTTACTTTCGGTGTTGGTAAGATAATATTTGTTTGCACTAATAAAATCCCCCCCTGACGGGAGTGGACTGGGCTAAAAAAATAACCGACACAAATTAGTCATTATTTATAACCTTCTAATCCAAAAACTTAAGGATGTGTGACTGCTTGCACACAACAACAACGGTTAAGTGTGCGAAGACTATCGGGTTTGCGGAAAAAAAATTGTTGCTGCCAATCGATAGGTCAATAAGCAGGGGTTAAAGCTCATAATAAACTGGCCTGACTTGAATTATTTATAAAGGCAATTTATTAATGCTAATTGAATTGCCGTATAAAAGTTAAAGAACATTTTAATTTATCAATGTGCCAGTAATATTATTGGGGTAATCCGGCACGGCGATGCTGTGAATGGCACGCCATTCTAACATCTTAATGTGCGCCAGTGCTTGATTACCCCGTTTCATAATTTCTTTATAATATACTCATTTTTTCGCTTAACTGTAAATTCAGCATCAGTATTTTTTACATTTACATACTCATAATTTTAAAATAAATTATTGCGTTTTATTCATTGAATTGTATATGTATCGAACTGGTTGTGCAAATTTACCTCTCCATGGCGGTAAGGCTCCTTCTTGGCTAACAGGCAGAATGCGCAAGCTATCTAAGGAAATTTGTTCAATACTAATAGATGAGTACGGTACAGACTTGTTTTTAACACGTGTTAGTGACCCATTCTGGTTTCAGGCATTTGGCTGCGTTTTAGGTTACGACTGGCACAGTAGTGGTGTAACAACAGTTGTCACTGGTATTCTAAAGATGACACTTTCGCCTGAAGAACATGGCATAGTTGTCTGTGGGGGCAAAGGTAAAACCAGTCGCAAAACTCTTAGCGAAATAGAGGTTTTAGCCGAGAAATTTTGCTTTTCTGAAGAACAAGCCAAAACCTTAGCATATTCAAGTAGAATGGTGGCAAAAGTTGATAATGCTGCTATACAAGCTGGCTACCCTCTTTATCATCATGCGTTTTTAGTTAATGATGCTGGTAAATGGGCTGTTATTCAACAAGGTATGTGTGATCAAGCACGTTCTGCTCGTAGATATCACTGGCTTAGTGACACAACTACCAGTTTCACCATTGAACCTCATAATGCTATTGTTGGAGACATTAAACATTCCTCTGTTCTTAATATGACTGCTAAGGAAAGCGAAGGCGCCCGTAAAGTCTCAGTTGACTTATCTAAAGAGCCACCTCAAAAACTCAAGCGCCTTGCCCAAAGTATAACCGCTCCTAGTCAAAAAAATCAAATGACTCTTCAATCTTGGCTGCCTACTGCGGATGTTCATATGCAAGTTGATGTGTTAAATATGCCCAGAAATATTAACTGGGATTCACTTGCAGAGACATACGATAATAGACCTAGAAACTATGAAGACCTTTTGGCTAGGCGTGGTGTTGGGCCGGCAACAGTGCGCGGATTAGCGCTCATAGCTGAATTAATCTACGGCGAGAAACCTAGCTGGACTGACCCAGTCAAGTACAGTTTCGCATATGGCGGCAAGGACGGTGTACCATACCCAGTAAACAGACAATCTATGGATGAATCTATTGAGATTTTAAAAGAGACCGTACATGCATCGCGAATCGGTGATAAAGATAAAGCCCGAGCGTTGCAGGGATTACGACGTTTTGTTCCTTTGGACACAAAAAACTATTAAGTAGCAACCTGCCAAGCTAGCTTAAGTGTGTATATGTATGCGTCAGGGTATAGAAACAGCAGCACTTTTAGGAGGTATTGCTCCATTCATAACTTATGCTTGCATATTGCTATCGATTGCATCTTACAAAGAATTTAGTTGGACTCACAACGCACTTAGTGACCTAGGTATAGTGCCTGGTATAACTATGACCCTGTTCAACAGTGGACTAATAATCGGCGGATTTTTATTCACCATTTTTGCTATCGGCCTATTTTTTTACCTGCGTAAGACTACTATTGGCAAAATAGGTTCGTTACTTTTTATTCTTGCATGTATCTCAATAGTTCTTGTAGGTATTTTTAATGAACATTACAAACCTACCCACTTCATCGTTTCAGTTATGCTCTTCAGTTTCATGGCCCTTTCACTTCTTGTCATATCAGGGAATTTTATATTTAATGGGGAAAAACGCTTAGGTTTATTCACGTTATCTCTAGGATTAGCTGCTGCATTGATATGGATATTAGAGTACACCATTTGGTATTTCCCGCATGTAGCTATTCCTGAATTTGTATCCGGTCTTCTAGGTGTAATATGGGTACTGGTTATGGTGCGCAAGATGCTAAAAAGTAAACCTGATTAGACCATTGTATTTTATCTATAAAGATTCAGTTTCATTGTGATTTTTTATAGACTTGCGCGCAACATAATGATGTAAACGAAGTTTTGTAACCGTTACTATTAGCGTATTCTATTGCTTCTTCAGTTGGATATGCTATAGCGTTAACTCCTGCTTTAAGAGCTAGCTTATCTGTTTCTTGCCGGTGTTTGCCTTTAGGCCGCATGCATCCAAGTGCAATGGGCGTTTTGGGCATAAGTATGTGCGCGATAGCTATTATTCGAGCAATATCTATCGGTTGGGGTGGCGCAGTTTTTGCCATATTTGTTCCATGAATTGGTGTAAGTGCAATAATAACTACTGCTGATGGATTATATCGAGCTATTAATTTTAACGCGTCAAATTCTCCTTTAAGTTTACCATCATGTAGGCCAACAATGATGTGTGGCACAAAATTAAGTCCTGCATACTGAAGTACACGTAGCGAGTTTTCATAGTCGCTAACTTTAGCTTTAAGATTATAAACAGCTTGTATTGTTTCTTCTGAGCCAATAATATCAATAAGCGCAGCATCTACTTTTGCAGCCTTAAGCTGTTTTGCAGTTTCCAACCTCATTATGCCTGTATGAACTAAAACTATTAGCCCAAGTTCGCGTTTAACCTTAGCTATTATAGGAATAAACCTTTCAATCGGAACCGACCCATCCGGTAAACATCCTCCACTGATTAAACATCCTCTACCTCCTTTTCCTTTAAGTTGTACACATAACCTATAGACTTCCTCAGGTGTAGTTGCAGAGTGCATGGTCTGAAGAACCTTACCTTGACAGTGCTTACAGTTCAATGCGCAACTGTTTCCTGTTATAGAAATGGTGAAAAAATCTACACTATCTATGTTACTGTAGGTGCGTGATCGATAAGGCGCAAAACTCGGAGCGTAGAATTGTACTTTTTGGGGCTTTAAACAGAGTTTCTGTGAGTTTATCAGTTCTAAAAATTTTATATCTGGTAGGTTCCAGATGTCTTCAGCACAGTATGAAGCCATTTTTATCTGAAAAACAAACATTGTTAGGCTTGTTTAACTGTTTTGGTATTTTGCTATTTTGCGATTTTCTATTTTCTATCATTTGTCTACTTTTTACTCTCTTGATAAATGGAAACGTAAGCTATTGTGCTGATTTATGATACTTTAAAGAATGTATCTGTCGTTATTATTCGATGAATGGGTATTGGGAGTTACAAAGTAGAATGTTTTTTGGCAGTTTTTGCAGACATATTCTTGATTCTTATTCTTTTCAACGTTAGATGCGCCACATTTGGGGCAAAGAATTTGAATATCTGTCACTTTTTTTTCTCCTTATTCTTTTTATGGTTTGAATATAGTTCTAAAAGATGCTTTTTGGTTTTTCCATCTAACTATGTAATAATGCCCATACTTTACAGTATTTTTCAAATATTATTGTGTAGTAGAATTGGCTAAATTTCACAGAATCTTTTTTTGATTTTGAAAGTTGGCTTGTTTTGAGTGGGTTTTTTTGAACTTTTAAATTACTATTTGACTTTTTGGGCAAGTTCTCTGGTCCAATTTGTAATTTCTTGCCAGTCTCGAAGTTCGTATACGTCTGGTGATGTTTGTTCAAAACCATCTTTTTCAAGTTGGGGTTTGATAAATCCGAAGGTTTTTCGTGTGAGAAAATTCATTTTGTTAAAGTCTAGTACGCCGCCAAAGAGACCTACTGAAATTGGCGTAAGGTTATATTTGGCGATTTTATCATTTAGAGCTGTTTGTCGTGTTTTTTCCACGTCTTCATTTTTTCCTTCACGTTCAGACATCGTTTTCATTGAAGAAATAAAAATGGCAAGTTTCTTTTGTTTTAGTTCATTTTGGAATTTTTTTAAGACATTTTCAGCTTCACTAGTCCACTTTCCAATCTGAAGTCCGCTACCAACAATGATTAAGTCATATTCAGAAATGTTATTGATTTTTTCATCTTTTGCATTTATAACTTTTACCTCAAAGCCTTCGTCATGTAGTATTTCGCTAATTTTTTCAGAAGTTCCAGCTGTTGCACCATAACGGGTACCGTAAATAATCAAGGTTTTCATATACCTCACCTGCACTAATAAGATTATGAAGTAAAGACTTAATAAAATTAAATGAAAATAAAAAAAGAAAATTTTTATTCTATATAGATTGCTGGTTGGTATGGCATTGCCATAACTGCTCGATTTTTAGGGTCATAGCGGTCGTTATCATTTTCGCTAAAGACATTAACTTCTGCATTGAACCGATCTTTAAAGAAGTTAACCGCGTTTAATAGAATCTGTTTTTCGTCGCTGACTTTGATTTTTTGCATATTGACTTTTCGTTCCGGGGCATATTTCATTAAAGTTTTTATGACTTTAGGAACGAGTGCAGCGGCTTCTTTCATATGTGGTCTTGTCTCTGGGTCTGCTGCAAGCTGTTTCATGACTTCTGGAATTTTTACTTCACCACTTACTGCTTTATCAAGTACTTTAAGGTAAATTTGCCATTTCCAATCGGCTGCAGTATAGAAGCATACTTTTTTAGGTGTAAGTTTAGTCGCTTTAAGGATGTTTGTAGTATCATCAAGGATATCGATAATCATGTTTTCTTGTTCATTAGCAGTGGGAGATACCTTATTTTCGTCATAGTCAGGCCAATGTGCAACACAAACAAAACCTTGTGATCCTGTTCTGCTCCATAATTCCTCACATGTATATGGTGCAAACGGCGCCAAAAGTCTAGCCCAAATGCAAACTGCTTCACCTAATGCAACATTATCCGATTTACCTTTACGTTGAATATACCAGCGAATATCGTTCCAAACATCGAAAAGTGCCACTTGTAATGCCGTGCGTGTCTTCATTTCTTCAAGTGCTGCGGTAACCTCGCAGATACGTTGTTGCATGCGGCTAAGTAGCCAATTTTCCAGCTGTGTAACTTCTGTATTCTTTGCATTTACCGCTATATCTCCAGCAAATCCTAACAGGTTTTCAAGCTTACTTTGCAGATCGCACACTTTATCGGCGCGCCAATCAGGGTCATCCATGCCCTCAGCACCTATCATAAGTCCACAACGGGTTGCGTCAGCACCATATTTATCAACTGCACCTTTCATGGTGATGAAGTTACCTTTTGATTTGTGCATCTGTTTTCCTTCAATCATGAGCATCCCATTAACGCTTATGCCCTTTGGCCAATGTTCAGGTGGAAATAGTGCAGCATGATGGAATATACAGAAAGAAAGATGATTAGGTACAAGTTCTTTAGCGCTATTGCGTAAATCTAGTGGATACCAATAAAGGAACTCATTTCGCATTGAAACTAGTAGTTCAGAGTTGATTGCACCTTTGCCTATTTCGTCAACGTTGCCATTGCCATAGAAAATATAGTTGAAAACTTGTGGTGTGAGTGCCTCAGGTGCGATGTTGTGTTGCCGTATATGCTTGTTGATAGTGTAAAATGCCATATAGATAGTGCTATCACTTAATGTTTCAATTATCCATCCTTTACCCCAAGGAAGCGGAGTTCCAAAACCAGTTGTACGAGCACATGCCCATTCGCGTAGCCAATCAATGACCGTGAAGAATGAAGTTTTTGCAGTGTCAGGGTAGACTTTCATTTGCTCTACAACTTGTTTAGCTGATGCTTTCCATTGGGTATCAGAATAGTTCAAAAACCACTGGTCTGAAAGAATTTTTACAACACACGGGGTCATACAGCGGCAAATTACAGGCTCTGATAAATCGTACATGCTGGTTGTAATGCCTGATTTTTTGAAATCTTTGATAAGTATCTCTTTTGCTTCACGTATTGTTTTGCCCGCGTAAGGTCCACAGTTATCTTTGAGTATGCCACTGTGAAATTCTTTCTTGTAAACAGTGTTCGTTGCCTCATCAGCGCGTGGATCATTCTGATCTTTTATACCCATTTTTTCAACAGTTTCAACTGCAGGAAACTCATTAAAGCCTTCAACTTTAATTATCGATATTGGTTTGATTGCTTTTACTACTTCAGGATCAATATTGAAATCTTTGAGCAGTTCAGGTTTTTCCTGCAAATCTTTAAGGGCTAAATAGTCAAAAGGAGCGTGTGCTGGAACACTGTATACTACACCTGTGGCCGTTTTAGTGTCGACAAACCAGCCTGGAAGGATTGGAAAACTTTGATGCGTAAGAGGATTTTCAATATACTTGCCAATGAGTTCTTTTCCTTTAAATTCACGTTTTATAGTTACTATATGTTCTTGTTCTTTGAGTTTACTTGCTGCTTCTGGACTTATTATCCACGTTTCTCCATCTACATCGGCTTCGACATAGGTTGAGTCTGGGTTAATCCATAAGTTAGTTATACCATAGATAGTTTCAGGACGGAATGTTGCTGCTGGCAGGATAACTTGACCAAGTTTATACTTGATAAGTGTGTATTCTTCTGGAGTGATGCCTTCACCGCTTTGGCGGTCATGGTCACCGGTTGGACTTTTGTCTTTTGGACACCATACTACAGGATGAGTGCCTTTAGTTACGTAACCTTTTTCACACAAGTTAGCATATTGCCATTCGATAAATTTTTGGAAGGTAGGCCACACAGTAGTGAATTCGCGACGCCAGTCAACAGAAAAACCTATTCTTCGAGCTATAATACGGCCTTCATTTGTGTAATACTGAGCCATGTAAAGTGGGTCTACAAATTTTTTAAGCTCAGTTTCTGGAACGCCATCTACTTCACGAAGAACACGTATGTATGCTTCATCGCCTTTTGCAACACGTTGTGACGCTCCCAGTAGTGGCTGCCCAGTCCAGTGCCACGCCCATGGCCAGAGTACGTTGAAGCCTTGCATTCGGCGAAAGCGCGCATAAACATCAACACGTGATGCTGTGAACGCATGACCTACATGCAATGGGCCGTTCATATATGGAAATGGAAAAGTAACTAGAACTTTCTTACGAGACGGATCAGGGTCTGCTTCGAAAATGTGGCTATTTTCCCATGCAGTTTGCCACTTCGCTTCAATATCCCTAAAGGAACACATGAAACCCCAAATAACTCCAAAGTACTATTAAGACTTACGCTTACCTAAAGCCAATGTTAACCTTTCCTTTTTATGAAGATACCTATTTAGTTTGCCTATCACATTAACAAGTAGCTTTAATAACAAAAATTGTCATTTTGCCTGTACTCTTTTTTGCCAATTTCTGATCTTTTACTAGCAATGCCTTTTTATTTATACAAAAGCAAAAATTTGCTACAAAGACGGCTTAATGTTAGTGTAAAGTAGCTAATTTACAATTTTATGATTATTGGTTATACAATAAATTTATTGTGGTGTTGTTTATGAAGATGTTTATGTGTTGATGGAAAAATGCTATTAAGTGTGTTTTTTGTTTAGAAGTGGATTATGTTCTTTCATGTGATAGTTACAACCGATTGCAATTTACAGTGTAAGTACTGTTTTGGCGAAACAATGGATGATTTTGATGAGGACTTCGGCGAGTTTGAGTTGGATTACTATTTACCCAAACAGGCTGCATATGATTTTCGTGAACTGGCAGAATTTTGTAGGAAAGATAAAGATTGTGTTGTAACTTTCTACGGTGGAGAACCTCTTCTTAACTTAGATGCTATAAGAAAAATGATGGACATTGTGCCAGCGAAGCATTTTATGATTCAGACCAACGGGCAATTACTTGACCAGTTAGAACCAAAATATGTTAACCGCTTTCATACAATTTTAGTATCTATCGATGGTGAAGAAAACCTAACTGACTATTACCGCGGGAAAGGTGTTTTTAGAAAAGTTATTGATAATGTGAAATTAATTAAAAATAACGGTTTCACAGGCGAACTTATTGCACGTGTCACAGTGATGGAGCAAACCGACATTTACAAGCAGATTCAATGGCTGCTTAATAACAGCGATTTTTCTTTTTCAAGCATACATTGGCAACTTAACGCAGGCTTCTGGGGAAACGATCACCACCGCAGAAACTTCAAAGAATGGAGTAAAACCAATTATGTGCCTGGTGTGCAAAAGCTGATTCAATTTTGGGTAGCTCAAATGAAAGAAAAAGGCACTGTACTACGTTTATACCCGCTCCTAGGTATTGCTAGCTCGCTTCTTTTTAATGAAAAGTTCAGTTTAATGCGTTGTGGTGCTGGGTGGATAAATTATGCAATACAAACTGACGGCTGTATAATTCCTTGTCCAACTATGTGGGGTATGAAAAAATATTATCTTGGCCACATTTATGATGCAGACCCAAACAAGTTAGGCCAATTTTTCGTCAACAGTACACCCTGCAATAATTGTGATATTTTAGGCAAATGTGGTGGTCGATGTTTATATGCAAATATCACCAAACGCTGGCGTGATGATCACTACTCTGAAGTATGTGAAACAGTACGTAGTCTAATTACATCAATCGAAGCTGCACTACCCCAAATTAAACAGTTAATAACTGAAGGAAAGATAAGCCTTAAAGACTTTGAATATCTGCAATACAACGGGTGCGAAATAATTCCTTGAATACAGGAATAATCCGTTGTATCATTTTCGCTTTCGGAACAGTTTATGGCCCTCAATCTCAGCGTGGAACTCGAAACCAACTTCCATTAGCTTAACGGCGTCTTCGAGCGTGTCGGCGACTTTGACGGTGAATTGGTCGTTTGGTTGTTGATAGAGCATCTTCTCAAGGTGAATATACGTTTCTGTTGACTTGATGCTCTTGTGGCCGAGTATCATCTTCACATGCCATGGATCTTTGGTCTTGTGCTGCTCGGTCGTTGCCTTCCAGTGTCTGAACGTGTGGAAGTGAATCTGCATCAGAGTCGGGTTTGCTTGTCGTTCAACAATTCGTTTTTTCTGCAGATAGAACGACGTTCGCATGTCGTCAGCGTTTGCGAATATTCGGTCTTTTCGTTCGGGGTTTCTGTTGACTCTTGGCAGCTTTGAGAGCATCTCGATTGCTTTAGGTGATAGTGGCAGGATTCGGCTGTTGCTTCCTTTCTCGGCCTTGATTCGTACCTGTCTTTGCGCCCAGTCTATGGATGTCCATTTGAGTTCAGCGATTTCTCCACATCTTGCACCTGTCTCTTTGAGTAGTTGACAGAAACATGCTGTTTTCTGGCCGAGCGCCGCAATTAGCAAGTCTATTTCTTGCTCGGTCGGGATGTAAGGGACCTCGTTCTCGTCTGTGTATCTTGGCGGTTTCCACTTGATTTCGTTGAATTCGAACCAGACGTCCAGGATGGCTGCAACGGTTTTCTTGGTGCTGTCTTTCAGGGTTGACTTTGCCAAGGTGGCTTTCGCGCTTTCTGGGTCGAACAAATCAGCGCCAAGTCGCAAAAGATGCGCCAGAGACTTTCGATAATTCAGCACTGTTCCAGCTTTTCTTCCATCGTTGGCGAGTTGTACAAGGAGTTTTTCGATTTGAGGGGCTGCTTTGACTTCGTTTTCAGTTGGTGAATGTTTCCTCTTTTCCGCGCAAGTTTTGATTTCTTGCGCTTTATCCAAGTTTTTCGCTTCCTCTAAGATAACGCATACTTGGCGATTTGTAGTATTGCAGCGTTGCGCTCTTAAGGTTTTGGTTGGATAATGTTTGCTGAACCGATGACCGTAGTCTGCGCATCGATACCGTTGGATAGGTTCACCAGTTGGAGAGCGTCTAAAACCATCTCTGAAAATTCTCTGGCTTCCACATTCGGGGCAAGCTGGAATATTCTCGCTAAGCTGATTCTGTGACTCGTGAGGCTCTTTAGGGGGCGTCTGCAGCCCATTTTCTGAACTGGGCTGCGTACTGCCAAGTATGCCTTTAGAAGAGGCTGACGCCTTTCCCTGAACCTCATTTGTCGCAGTCATCAGTCAGCACCCCTGTTTGTTCTTAAGAAGTCTGTGCATTAGCTTTTAGTTGTCTAAGCCAGTATTCGCGCAGTGGCAATGGTGTTGAGGGGTTTTCAGTGAGTTTCTTTATAGCTGTCCAGTTGATTTTTCGCTCGGTTGCTGACGGTTTCGATTGTGCCGGTTCTTTTTTGGTTTTCTTTTTTACAGGGATGATAGTGTATTGCTGGTTCCATAGGTCCTCGAATGTTTTAACCCACTCATGATAGGGCAAAACATCCAATCTCTCACCTAAGAGCTCATGGCGAAGCTTCTTTTCCTTTACTCCGACGTAAAAGTCCCTTAGCGTGTTAGGGTTGGTTCCGGTCTGCTCTGAAATGCTCTCCATGCTCAAGTCATGAAAAGCGCCCTGAGTCACAAACGTGTGCTTAAAGATGTGCGTGGCACCTCTCATAGATGCGAGTTGTGGAATGTTCGCTTCTTTGGCAACGGGTTTCAGTGCTTTTCGAACAGTGCTATAGGATGGAAACAGGTGCTTATCCGGCGCGATTTGGTAGTCTTCTATGTAGCGTTTGACTCGGCTCATGCATCCTTGATCTAAGAACCGTGGCCGGTAGTCCTTGACCTTCTGCTCATACATCATGATGAGGTCTTTCTCAAAGTTACAGTCCAAAGGTCGAATACCTAAGATACTGCTTATTCGCCCTCCGGACTTTACGCCGATTTCCTCGATAAGCAAAAGATAATGATACTTTGTTGCTTTGATTAGACCTGTTAGATTTGCGTCTTCAAGGCACCAGGACTTACGACTTTTTGGTCTTTTAAGGCCTCTTGTGGCGAATTCTTCTAGCTGTAGCAAGTCATGTTTTCCCATTGCCTTCATCCAAAGCCGTAAAGCGAAAACAACGGTGTCTCGGATTCTCTGTGTCACTGAATCGGTGAATTTCTCATACATCCAAAGCTTACGGTAGTCATCAGCGATCCAGCTAAGAGGATCTTTTCTCACTAAGAGTAGATAGCATCTAAGACCTAAGCGGTAGCATTTTCTCCAAGTCTTGATTCGGTTTCTGTTCTTGGCCAGGAACAGTTTGGCGCCTTCTGCGTTGTCAAAGTCTTTGATGTACTGTGGAACTGTGCGTTTAGGCTGTTGTGGGTATTTTTGCAGGATTTCATAGACTGTTGGCCGTGATAATCCGCTCGCGGTTGCTGCAGCTGTTATTCCCTGCACTTTGGCGATTAAGTAACCATTGGCGTTGATGAATTGCTCAAGGGTTTCTTTTCTTAGATTCGACAAGTCTAAGCAGCCTCCCTTCGAATAGACTCTGCAAGCGTAGTCTGATTATCTTTGAAGTTGTCGAAGTCATAACATGTGTTACAGAAATCAGTTTTTTCTCTTGAGCAGTCACGGCAGTTTTTAGGACCTGCCGTTTGATTCTCTGGTCGCATCTCCATTACTGAATAACCGTTTTTCTCGCAGTCTGCCTTTGAAGCTTGAAAGTGGCTTTCGCAATAGTAATTTGATTCACCAATTAGGTACTTGGCTTCATGTGGGCAAGGGCTACCTCTATACGTGCCATCGCAAGGATGTGGTTCATTCGGAGCTAAAAGTCTGTAATTTACTTTCAGTGGGCCAGTTACTTTCGGCTTTATGGAAATTGCTTTTTCAGGCGTTGTTTGGGTTTGGTCAGTGTTTTCTATTTTAACTTCAGTTTCTTCAGTAACTTCAGAAACTACAGTATTTAATGGTGAATTATCGCTTGCTTGCGAATTTTTCACCTGTAGCTTGTCTTCAGAAACTTCAGTGTTTAGGTAACCTGTTAGGCTCTGTTTTCCCATAGAAACTGAAGTTTCTGAGGTTTCTGTTGTTTCTGAAGTTAATTGTGAACCGTTGGGGAAATATCTCGCTTTCAACCGTTTAATCAGAGTTGCATCATAGAAGAAACCTGCTTGTCCTTTGTCGCCAACTCGGCATTTTTCAAAGCCTAAAGCGGAAACCTTGCGGCCTATAAATCGGCTGGTGGATTGGTCTTTCTCGCTTAGTCCATCGTTGAATAGCTCTGTTATTATTTGGGTGCTAATTTTCCCGCCGTTGACTTTTCCCTCACTTTTGAGAATTGCTTCAAAGATTCTTGCTTCTATGCTTGCTTGTTCGGCGTCTAATCTGGTCTGGGTTATCTGTTTCATCAGGTCGAGAAGTCTTTGCTTTACCTCTGCAGTTGGGGCAACTTGGAGAAGGCTTATGAAAAGTTCGATGACTCTGGCGTTTCGGAATCCCTGATTCTCCTGCAGGAAGTTAACTATCATGTTGTCGTCGGCGTTTCCTAAGTTGAGGAATCGGTATGTTAGCAGTTTGTTTCTTAGTTCTTGTGCTTTTGCTTCATCAATGAATATGTTCAGTTGGCGGACTGCTTTGCTCATTGCTGTTATGATGCATCGGCTTTGAAGAGTATCGGCTAATTCTTGGGTTCCAGCTAAGGCTTTGAATCCAAAGACGTCGAAGGTTGCAATTTCAGGGTTTCCTTGTTCAGTGCCCTTAATTCTTAGTGCGCATTGTCCTTTTCTGTAACCACTGTTTAGCAGTGAGAGGACCTCAGCCATGTTTTCTTTGTTGTAGATTTCAGTCTCATCGAGTAGTAAGGTAGGGTGCCAAGCCTCAAGGACTCGAAAGAGTGAAGCGGCACTTATTGAGGCGGCCAGTATTGGACGATAGCAGAGGTGATTGAAGCATTCTAAACCTCTGGTCTTGCCGCTTGCCATGGGGCCGAGGAAGAAAATGTAAGGAACAACCTTGAAGTCTTCTGCTCTCCATGTTGCCATTGCAAAGCATGTGTAAACGTCATAGTAGAGATCATTAGGTACGTCGAGATGGTCCATGATGAAAGCTCTAATTTCTGAGTATAGAGTTTCCTCGCTTCCATAGTTGCTGCAGGTAGTTGCTGAAGGCCATGCAAGTTTTGAGAGCGGATAATAGTCATTTTCTCCAATAGTGTACATTCGCCAGACATCGGAAGGCGCTCTAAACTTGCGTTCTATCCGGTCCCAAATGATGTAATGGTTACCGTTTTCCTCGCTGTATACTTGTTCAAAGATTAGATCAGAAGTTGACATACCTGGGCTTGAAACTGGCTTGTTCTCGTCTTCATCTTTACTTCTTGATCGACGTTGCTTCTTTTGGGTTTCAGAGGTTTCTATGGTGCATGTTGGTAGGCAGTAGCCATATTCCTTGATTGACTCGCATTTTGCTGTCTTTTCAGCATCAATGCTTTCAATTTGAGCTTGGCAGGTACTGAAATCAAAATCTGTTTGGTTCCTAAAGAGGTCCATTATTTCTTCGTTAGTGTAGCCAAGTCGTTTGTATTCGGCTGCAACTGCAAGACGCATTAGGTGTCCATTTGGACCTGTTAGCTGAAGCTTTAGGGCTTCTATGATGCAGGGTCTTGGCCTGTTGAGTGTCGATTTTCTGCTATGAGCCGGCTGTGCTGTTGGCTGTTTTTGTTCTTTGAGAAAGCCATGTTTTTTCATGACTGAGAGGAAAGTCTGTTCTATGTTCGTTGTCTCGGTTGGGCTGTTGTCATTGAGTTTGCTGTAACCTAAGCTTGGTGCCATTAGACAGAGTTTCTTTTCACCTAAGAGTTCTAAGCTTGCAGTGTTATGGTAGGTTCCGATGGTCTTGGGCTTGGTTCGGGTCCAGTAGATTAAGTGAATTCCTTTGTTAATGGTTTGTTCCATGCAGGTGATTGGGAATTCTTTGAGTAGCATCCTGCCTTTGTCTTTGACTTCATCTGTGACGTCGGTGCCTTTGCAGTCATAGTCGATTACTGAAAGGTACAAGCCATTTTTGGCTTGAGTTCCAAGAATAATAGCAAATGCGTTAGCTCCATTCCAGTTAAGTGATCTGAATTCTTCATTGGTCTGTGGTTCTGTTTCCCATTTCTTCCAGCTTGAAAGGTTGAGTTTATCGTATTCGTTGCCTTTTTTTGTTAGTTTGAATGGAATAATGCTGAGTCCTAGGGCGTGATAGCTTTCAGCTGCTGCCTTGAGCTCTGATTCAGTAGGTAGCTTAATGTTCTCTTGCATTGCCTTCACCGTTCTTTTTTGGAGAAAACTCGCTACATGCTTCGTCTCGTGCAACACGCCAAGTTTTTCCTTTTAAGCATCGACCAGCCCATTGTGAGCAATCCCAACAGCGTTTTATGGTCTCTCCATTGATTACTAGATTTAGCAAATTGGCGGCTAGCGATGTGCAGTCTTTGAGTGCTTCGGCATATCCTTCAGGAAGTTCCTCTTCTTTCTGAAAATCTGTTGTTTCATCGTAGTTTTGAACGGCCATGTAGCGATAGCACTCCTATTTGACTGACTTTCTGGCGATAAACTGGCGTTCTGCGCCTTGCAGTTGGTACTCAAAGTTTCCAATCTTTGCTTTTCCATCTTTGGCCTTTATCGTTGAAACTAACGCTTCGGCACCTTGGGTATTTGAGAAGATCCAGCCGGCCTCTTCAGGATCTGCAGCTTGTTTAGTTTTATATGATTTCCAAGGTAGCTTAGTGAGGTCTGTGTCTTGCAATTGGCTATAGTCTTTTTTGGTTGGTGCTGTTTTTGCTGTATCAGAGTATCCTTTTGCTTCTCCAACTTTGTTTATAATTTCACTTAGTTGCTCGATTCTATGATAGCAACAGTTGATTTCAGCGTATATCATTGCGATCTCAAAATCGCTTATTTTTGAAGGGTCAAACTTAGTTTCTATCATTGCTGAGCCCTTCTTTCTGGTCGTTTTACAAGTTCCCAAGGTATGACGTGCACAAGGCCGCAGCCTTCGTATTGGTAATAGTTTTCAGGGTCAAAAATTCTATCACATAGGAATGCAGGTTTTTGTACCTTAACATAGTGTGCGCATTTGTTGCCGATGCAGCTGGTTAATGTGCAGGTTTTTGGTGCTCGGTCTTTGCATATGTTAGGAAACATAGTGCTTAGCAGTGGACAGATTTTTTGCTCAGTTTGCTCAGTTATGATTTTTTCTTTGCCTTGGGGCAGTTCAAAACTGCTTGAAAGTAGGCTGTTGACCTCGTTGAATTCTTGCGGAGCACTGCGTTTTAGAATCTTGGTCTCTGGCATGGCTTAGGACTCCTAGTTTGTGCTGGTTGGATTGTCTGTTTTTACGCCAAGGGCTTTCTTTTCCTCAGCTGATAAGTAGCTCAGGCTTGCGAGTTCTTTGAGAATGGACCGTCTAACAAAATCGGAGACGTCCTCTCCTCTTGCTTTGCAGACTTTTTCAAGCAAAAGCTTGTGCTTTTGCGAGATTCTTACTCCAATTATGTTGTTGGACATTGTTTATCTCCGCAAAACTAATTAGCACGGTGTTGATATATTCCAACATGGTGTATGTCTTGGTATAACGGAATACACCACAAAACGCCAACAAGATATATACCTTGAAAACTCTTGAGGGACTATAGTGCCAAAAGTAATAAGAAACCCGCTCAGAGAAGGGCTATCATCAAAAATATATCTTCTCGCCTACAACGGTCCTATAACTGGCTACAGAATCGCGGAAAAGATTAATGGGAAAAGTGCTGGGTCCGTTCCGCAAACAGCCAAAATTTACGGAGTATCCAAAAAACTATTGGGAAGTGCCCTTAAGAAAACTGAAGAAGGGTATATATCCCTGTCCGAACCAGTGTTGCATAACATTGAATGGTTCTTTTTTGATAGAAATATCGACTTTTCAGAACTTGAGTCTTACATGTTAGGTAAGGTACTGGATGATGAATACTTCAGGAGACAGGTTGAACGTTCCTTTTTCTATCAAAAGAATTTCTTCAAAAGTGATGTCGATGCCATTCGTCAAATAACGGACGTGTTAGGAATAGAAGCCATGTATGCTTCAATTTTTGACGTTGGCAAGCAAGATTTTAAGTCTAAGAAAGAATTCGATGCGTTCTGGGATGAATACAAAAATCCTCTGACCGTTGAGCCACTATCAATAAAGGATAAACTTAAGGATAACACAATTGAATTGCTTAATACTCTCGAAAATGATCGAGACTGGCACGATACCGAACATTTAGCTCAGACATTAGATTTAACAGCTGAAGATATGAAAGAAATAGTTGATGCTCTCGCCAAATCACGTTTTATAGAAGCATATGGAAACAAAATTAGACTTGGTGAGAGTTCGCCTAATCAATTAAGTTTTTGGCCCGAAGAGACACAGAAGAAATTTGAACAGTTTAGAGTCGAAGAGGAGTATTTCGAAAAAACTGGCCAATTCTTGAAAGATGGAATCTATGATCAAGATGAGCAAGCTGGAAGACTTGCAAGAGATGGTAAAACGCTCAAATTCTGGGGTGGTCCAACAACGATAGGGCTGTTGCCCAAAGATTTAATAGAGAAACTCTGCAAACTTTCGTCAGCCTACAACTTGTTTCAGAGAGTTTTATCAGGACCTAACAAGCATCTTTTTGAATTGTGGAGAGACAAAAAAGCAAGAGAAAGCCAGTTTTTCAGATAGAATTTTCAGATAAGTACTTAATGAGAATCCAATTATCCGAGCTCTGCAGATGTGATTTGGCGAGGACCTCTCGCCTTTTGGTGATTAACGGTTCTTTCTCAGCCCTAGTCCGGCTTTTTGTGTACAGTCAATGGGTGATGTTCAGCTGGCCAGACGTCGATGACTGACTAATCATTGGAGTGGAAAGAAGTCGTTCTTATCGAGATGTAGGCAAACTTGACCAGAAAAAGTTAGCCTAAACAGCGTCAAAAGTATGGGCTGTATTTCGCCTCAATGTGCCGTCGGCTCTTTAGCTTCTCTTTGACTCACAACTTTGCAAAGTTTTCTCTATATGATAACTGACTGACGTTTTATGAAGAAACTGAAGTGTTCACGCACAAAAACAAAGTTTTCTAAGGCATGGAAAAAGACCAAGGAAGTTCTAAGGGTGTAAATTATCGGAAGGTTACGCTTTCGAGATATGTTTTTTACTATGGTGAACTGTAAAAAACCTTTAAGTTACCATCAGTTTACCTCTTTTCGCACTAAAACCGTAATTTTCTAGTGTGACTATTTTTCAGTTTAGCACTAAGTGAAAAATGAAAGAACGGTGAATATCGGTGCCTTTTGGGTGAAAGGGTGTTTTTCATGACGGAAACAGGGTTTTTTTGACGCTGACAAACAGTACATCTCCATTGAACAAGAACCTGACAGGTGTGACAGTCACAGTTTTTCACACTTTTTCCATGGGTTTTCAGGGTTTTTCACCATTGAAAAATCATAACTAATTTGTTACATGGACAAACTAACAAAGGTTTGTTAACAATGATTTTTTGTCAGTGAATTCTGTTTTCCAATGGGTATTGTTGCAATTAAATGTGACTAATAATCTTCTGTAAAGAGTGTAGCAAATAGGTTGAGTAAAAGAATTGTTTAGTTAACTTTTAATTTCAAAATGACAAATAGGAACTTGCATGATAACTGTGACGATTGAAGATATTGTAGTTGAAGCAACTAAAGATTTGGGAGTTGACTTTCAGAATTTAACTTTGACGAAGTTGGCTAAATGGTTGATTGAAAAAAATAAAGTTGATGTCTTTAAAGAAGCAATTGATAAAGAACCTATTATCAGAGTTCTTACACAGAAAAAATATCGTGGAAAGTTGTATATTGAGCAAATTCTTAACTTAGATGTCACTGTTGGATCGGCAAATGCTCTTCGCCAATTGGGGCATCAAAAACAAGCTGAGGAAATTTTTACTAAACTTTTGCAAAAAACAAAATACGATTCGACAGTTCTTAATGATTATTCAGTTCTAGTAATGAAGGAATTGATGGAGCAATATAATAATGGACTTGAGTTAAACGAAAAGAGGTTAGAATTATGTAAAAGCTTGGCAAGTAAAGCATTAATTATTGATCACCATTTATGCGACGATTCGTTAAAAGAAGTTAGTAAAATTAACATGTGTACCATTCGAGTGCTTGAGGCAATTAGTTATTTTCAGAAGGAAGATAGATTTACATCATTTGTATTGGGCTGGATGTCAATTGAAATGATTTTATCCTGTATATGGTATAGGCTACTAAGATGTACTTATTATAGCAAAGACAAAATAGATTCCTTGCAACGTTGGAATATTGATACAATAATGGAAGTGCTGTTACTAAAGGATAATGTTGCTGGTTTTAAATCAATCAAACCCTCGTTAGATACATTAAAGGGCACAAGAAACGACTTGCTTCATGGAACTATATTTGAAGTTACCAAAGGGCAAGCGAGAAGTTGTATTGAAATAGCGTATAAACTACTAATTATTTATTATGATATGCCTTCTCATGAAATAATAATTCCTAATCCTGCAGAACAATTTAAGAAGACAACAGCTTGCATTCTTTCAAAGGGGCTCGATGGCGGGCTTGCCCTTAGAGAGTATGTCAAGACTGAGGAGAACTATGTACGTCTTGTGACCTGGGGGGAACTAAGCGATAAGATAATAACTGGTTACAAAAATGATTTAAAAGAATTTGTGAACATTGTTAAAGAATTTTGTCAAATTGACTTTTCACATCATACATCAAAAGAAGAGGTGATGCGCACAATTTTAACTTTAATATTCAGTAATTATCGTTTTCCATTCATATCAGATCCATTACCCATTTTTAAAAGAGCAGCAGTTTACAATGGCAGATGGAAACTAAAGTGTCCATCTCACTGTGGCAACTATTGGTGGCTGAAGCCAACCGCTGATCTATCAATGTTCGAGCCACTAACTAATTCAGATATTGAAAAGTTACGGTGGATTGCCGAGGAAAAAACTGCACAATTTCAATGCGATAAATGTGGCGTAAAAATAAAATTATTGCCTCACATGATATAGGCTTCTTTTTCAATGTTTGTAAAAAGTTTGGTGCCGCAATTTTTACCTTATTCAAGACGTAATTGCAAGCAAGGATATGGAAGATTCGTTGATAACTAAGGTTATATCAGGCCTTCTTTTCTGAGCCAATCAGGAACAATAACAGAACGTACTAGTTCTTGTACAGTTATTCCTCTTTTTTTAGCTTGTTCTTCGAGGATTTTGAATATGTCGTCATTATATGTTTGAAGGATTTTTGCCACTGGCAATCAACATTTCTCCTTTATGGTCACTTCAGTATATAATTTTATA
>CAYSWL010000005.1:0-46994 GCA_964434745.1 uncultured Candidatus Bathyarchaeia archaeon
CTACACCCTATCCTACACTCTTTCCCTACACGACGCTCTTCCGATCTTCGGTTTTTGTATTTATGAAAACAAACGCTCTGACCATTTTCCTATTCTCCCTTAACTAAAAGTAGCAAAACTAACCTGCCAAAAGTTTGCAGTGTCAATTAGTTTTTAATCTATGCAAGATAACGAAATACTGTTTAATTTCCTGTCTTTATTATGGTATTCCTTCACGTACGCAATAAAAGTTACCGTTAATCCGTACAAATGCTGGGCATTTTCCGTTATCACAGTGATTTAACCATTGGCATGGTGATCTGACTTCATGCACACGACGTTTGTGTACATAAGTTTTTGAAAATGAATAGTTTGTGTTTTCTTTTTTAGAAAATTTATCTAGTACTGCTCCCATTCAAAACCACCTAAAAAGTTCCTCTTTAAGTCAGATTGCCCACTACAAACTATTAAAACTGTGTTACAGTCTTGCGCCTACAACAACCAACAAGGCGACTTAAAGTAAATTATCTATAATTAATCTTAGTTGAAGGGTGTTTTTACAAAAAGTGTTATTTAGCAGATTCAAGCATCTTTGACCATTAGGTGCCCCGTTTGAAGTTCCAAGGAAGAGACATCGCGTCTATTGAAGATTTTAACCGAGAAGAGATTAACTATATTTTAAGTATTGCTAAAACCATGGAACCTCTAGCTAAGAAAGGCTCTGATATACTTAAAGGAAAAATTCTCGCTACGCTTTTTTTTGAGCCAAGCACAAGAACTCGGCTTAGCTTCGAATCTGCAATGCTTAAACTAGGTGGATCTTTCATCGGTTTTGGTGATGCAGATACTAGCAGTGTAAAAAAAGGAGAAAATTTAGCAGATACAGTGCGTACAGTTGAAAACTACTCAGACATTATTGCTTTACGTCATCCTCTTGAAGGTGCAGCAAGGCTAGCTGCAGAATTTGCTAAAATTCCAATTATTAATGCTGGAAGCGGAGCCGAAGAACATCCCACGCAGGCACTTGTAGATTTATATACGATTAAAAAAGAGAAAGGTCAAATTGATGGTCTTAAGGTCGCTTTAGTAGGTGATTTGCGTTATGGGCGGACAGTTCATTCGCTTGCATATGCATTGTCTCTTTACAATATTGAATTGTTTCTTGTGTCCCCTGAGAGTCTTAGAATGCGTCATGAAGTGCTTCGATCGATTAAAAATAAAATTCCAGTTTTCGAAAGTTCAAGTCTTGAGAAAATAATTCCGCAAATTGATGTGCTTTATGTAACTCGAATCCAAAAAGAACGATTTCCCGATCAAGCTGAATATGCTAAAGTTAAAGGTATATACCGGATAGATGCGGCAAGTATTGCTAATGCAAAAAAGAATTTGATTATTCTTCATCCTTTGCCTCGTGTTGATGAAATTGATCCTGAAATAGATGCTATGCCTCAAGCACATTATTTCCAACAAGTTGGTAATGGTGTGGTTGTGAGAATGGCTTTGCTTTCATTAGTATTAGGTGCAGTTCAATAAAATTTGTTTAAGTAGAAAGGAAACGATCAAAAACTATCAGTGTACCCATAGCTCCGCATGAAGGACATTTATGTAAGTTTTCTATCCAACTTTTTTGACAGTTGGAACAATATGTAATAATGCGATTATAAGTTAAGAATTCTATGGCTTGTTTTTCCATTAAATGCATGGTTAATTTTAAGAGATCTTCAGGTTCATGTTTTACACTATTCATGTCAATTATTGTTAGGTTTCCGCCAGAATTTAATCCTTTAAGTCTGTGTTCCCAATCTAATTGATCGCTTGGAACTGAGGCAAAATTTCCTGCTTGAAGTTGTAACCGTCTAGTAGTTGAGTAAAAAGGTTTATCGCGTGTTCCAGAGAATTTGACTTTCGCTACACCAAATTTTTCTATATCAAGTTGTGCAAGTCTGATAGCTGCTTCACTGCTTTGTAGTATGCTTAAGAATAGTCGCCGACCATGCTTACGTCCTATCTTTTGCATAAATATTTGTGCGTTTTGAATAATCTCCTCGGCAAATTTTAGATTTTCTTGCTGTCCTAAAGGTTTATTTGTGAATTTTTCAACGGCTTCTTTCAAGCCTGCAAAACTAATTACCCCACTACAGTTTTCTAATCTAAAATAGCTATCTCCATTTACTCCATGCATTAAAAATGGCAAATTATTTTTTCCATACTGTTTAATCGCTCGATTTTTGATGGCTATTGCTCTAGCGGCCAACTCGCATCTTTCCTTGAGAAGGTCAAAGAATTTTGCTTTATCTTTATCACATTCATGTGCAATTCTAGGGAGATTAATTGTAACATGTCCTAAGCAACCTGTGCGTAAAGTGTCGGTTTCCCAGTCATCAGTAATATTTGCTTCAAGTTTAATTCCTGAAGCTGAATATGCGATGCTTTTTGCTTCTTTTTGTAAAATGCTGCCAAAATATACTGCTCCTTGATTAGCAACCAGCTCATGTGCCTTAAGAAGTAAATTACGGGATTTATCATTAAGTATAGTATCTTTGTCTATTTTGAAAACTAACTTGGGGTTCAAAAAAGGTTTAATTGCATTTGCTTCTAAATAAATTTCAACGGTAAGTTCTGCTAGTAATTTACTCTCTTTAATATAATCAATATATTTTCCACAGATCGCTCCTTGTGGTCCTATAGCTGGTTTATCTGTAATAAATTCTGGAACCGTAAGTTCAAACGCTATTGTCGTATCTACCAGTTGGTTAAGGGTAACAAGAAAATGCTTCAATATATCCTTAATTTTTACTGGGTCTATACCTTTTATGTACGGCGCTAGAAACAGATTAAAATGGTCAAGTGTCTGTGTTTGATTAACTTCTTGGTGGCTAAATAGCAAGACATTAACTACTGTTGATAAGGCAGACTCAAAAGTATCTGCTGGTTTTTCTGAGTGTCTAAAAGCATTTATATTCCCTATTCTTAAGCCATTTTGAAGAAAAAACCTTAGGTCATGCATTATTTCGTTAGGTTTAAGAATCCATGTACTCAACCCGTTTATGTGAAGCGCTCCTGATACATGGGCATCAGCTATGTCTCTTGGGAAAACATTAAGAAGCATGTATTCGCGGAAAACTGTTTTACCTGCCATTATTAGCGCTGCTTCATTTTCGCCAGTTTTATCTTTAGATTCAATTAGAGTAGTGACTTCATGTACTGGTAAGCCTAATCGAGTAAGTTTATGTCGATAGTCTTCCATTCCTTTCTCAATAAGTATGGCATTTACAATTTCTCGAATTAAAGGCGCTGTTAGATACTTAATTTTTGATTTAAGGAGCAGTTTTTCTGTATCTTTAGCTGTTTTTTGAGCTATATCGGCGGGGATTTTTGCTTCTTTAATTAATGCATTAGCAATTTTATTTGAATCAAATTCTTCAAATGTAAAATGTGACGTGCGTACAAGCATACCTTTGGGTTTAACAGCTCTTTTCTCTATGCGCTCTGCTACATCTAGCACCATCTTACCTAGCTCTGTAAGAAGATACTTTTTTGCGTCTGAATCAACCTCAACCAGTGCAGCTTTAAGTAAAAATTTTAAGTGATACGCAAATCTTCCTGCATCTCTACTAGGATTCATTTTTAGATGATTCATCAATTCAGTATAAGTGAGTGCACCTTGATCAAAGAGTAAGTTCAGTATTTGTAGTCTAAGTGGTGACGAAACTGCTTTGAGAACTTTGACTCCTCGTGACCGATGCGGTTGTGACAGAGCTTTTTATCCCCCTTAGATAGGCTGTAGCTAATGCATAAGTTCAGTTTAAACCTTAGCCACAAATGAGTATTTAGCATATAAGCTTAACGAAGCAAACATAATTATAATTTAACGTGAATTGTCTTTACAATAGGACTATAACTTATCTAACTGTAGCCTTTTACTTTTTTTATAACTTAATAATTAATGATTTTTTTTTAACTCTTCACTGTCTCTTTAGGTAGTCTTTTTCTTGGCCGAAATGATTCTGCAATGAAAGCAACAGCTGCTAAAACAGTAACTACTGTCAAAATTGAATATGATTCATCTATCGGTGACCCAAGCCACATATGTATGCCTAAAATAATTATCCACACTACAGCTAACGCTAAAAAGGCAAATGCAAATAAAAATGATCTAGGCAATAAGTATTTGTCTATCCATATATACCCTATAAAGCCTACTTTCTTTTTTACAGTATAACGTCCATACGAGTCTTTTTCTACCCAGTTTAAATCTGTAAGTTTTTGAAGATGGCGATGTACAACTCCTGGACTGCTGATGTTCATTGCCCTCATCAGATCTCTTGGACCTATTGGCTCGCTTGATTTGACTAGGTACCTGTAGATATCAAATGTGGTATTGTTTAATTCTTCGCCAGGCTGTACCATTGATAGTCACTGCTTAGAATCATACTTACAATACAACTTTAATAATCCTACGCTAAAATGAATTGTTTTTAGATTTTATCATGCCGAGCATATTTGCTCTATGTATATTTTTCTTTGATTTTTTCGTCTGCTATTTTTGTAATCATGGCGCTGCTAATAAAAATACATTTGACACCTGTTAACTCAGCTAGTTCTGCTGGCTTTGCATCTTGAGTTATGAGAACTAAATTGTGTCTACCTGCATATTTAACTACTTCACGATCTACTGCGCCTTTTAATCCTGCTTCTTGTGCAGTTAAAACTTCATATCCAAGCGTTTCGAAGTACTCTTTCAATCCTGCATACATTTCATCAAGTAAAATTCGCAATGCTTGTTGCCTCATGTTACTTCGAGTGCTTGACCATACATTTCCCAACTAGTAATCTCATCGAGCTTCTTTCGTCTATGTACCAAGCTTAAGATTCTTCTACCAATACTTTCTTTCTCTTTTGCGTACCCAATTGCCATTATTGCTACAACTCGCAAGTTTGCAGGAATTCCAAGCTGATTTTGTACATCTTTTTCATCAAAACTTGCTACCCAGCAAGTGTTTAGTCCCTCATTTGTTGCTGCTAACACCATATTTTCTCCTGCAAGTGCAACATCCATAATGTACCAGTCAGGTGACGCTTCTTGATCTCCACATAGAACAATGGCGGCTGGTACTTCATCTAAAAACTTGGCGTAAGGTCCTTTTGAAAGAGTTTTTCGTTTGTCTTTGTTGGTTACAACAATAAAATGCCACGGTTGTATGTTCTTCGCCGAAGGAGCTAATCTACCTGCTTCCAAGACTACTCCAAGTGTCTCTTTAGAGACTGGTGTTGTCTCGTAAGCTTGTGCTGATTTGCGTTTATGGATGGCTTCGAAAACGTCCAACTTAGTCGCCTGCTTTAGGTGTATGTGCGTTAGTAGCAAATAAGCTTTGAGTTAATCGATAAGGAGTAACGCGAAAGATTCGGGATTCTTTGGGAACGGAAAGACGTATTCTATGCCTGCATTTTTGGCGGTTTTACGTACGTTTACACCTAATGCGTCTTCACTCATTCGTGCAAGCTCTGGGTGAGTGCAGATTTTGGTTTCCAAGTTACATTTTTCACATAACTGGCAATGTCCTGATATGAATGATATTGCTAGTGAGTAACCATTGCGCATAGCTTCCTTCTCAAGTGCGACAACTGATTCAAGCATATCTCGTTTATCTTGCTTCCAAGAAGCCCAGAATTGTGCAATTTTTTGTTTTGCTTCTTCAGTTAGAGCAGGGTCATTTGCTGGCTTTGATAGTAGCTTTTGCAATTCAGGTTCTGCTTCAGCTTTAGATGTAAACTTCATAAATATTGCGTAACTATATTCACTAACTATTTTTCGGAACTCTGCAGCAGTTGGTGTATATGGCGGACAGGCTAAGGTTTTACCGTAGTTGGGGCACCCTACTTTGCATTTAAGTACCACGCGGTCTTCAATGACGACTTTGTTTGCAGGGATAATTTTTGCATCGGCTGCGCCAAGTTCTATTGCTTTTTTGGATAGAAATGCAAATTTTTCCTGTTCACTTTGTTCTGCCATAAACTTGCACCTTCCAAGCTTATCAACTGCTTCCTATAAAACGTTTACTGCCTGTAAAGCTGGCATTTTTAGGAAACTTGCATAATAATACGAGGATTCTATGTTATTGTACTTCATATTGTTAATTTTTACAATACACGTAATTATGCTAAATTTAAAATAAGAAATGTGTTATTAAGCTCATAAATACCGCTCTATTGGGTATTTGTGGGGCGTAAGAATAATATAGCTAATAAGAAACATCAATCTGGACCGGGGGCTTGGAAATTAAAAGCAATACTTGTAGTTTAGGGTATGTTAACAGAATACGAGATAATTTACTGAGCATTAAAAAGAAAGATTTGACTCCGCTTTTTGAGGATTTGAAAGCGGCGGATTGTGTTGTATGCAGCGGTTCAGGCAGATCACTTTATTCTCTTAATGCAGCTATGAGCCAGATTGCACTTAGCCAAGTTGGCTGGAGAAATAAAGTAGTGCTTACACCGGATGATCCAGGGTTTCCGGGAAAAAATATGTATGATGCTGCAGCTGATCTTGAGCGCAGGCATAAAAGAATTTTACTGCTAATGAATAGCGGAAGTGGCTACTCTGATGATCCATTAATGATGGCGCAAGATCTAGCTAAGTATATCGAGGAAACCAAAACAACTAAGTGCCGTATGGCATTGCTAACTAGCAGCATGGAATCACCTCTTGCACAGATAACCGCTAAACATGGGACAGTAGTTTTGCTCAAAGGACGCGGCAAACTTAAACCATCTTTTGAATATAGCGAAACTGGTATGATGGGTGACATTTTTGAACTTGGTACCCTTGAACTTTTAGGAATGTTGATTGAAGCTATCTACCGTAATCTGGAAGTTGATGACGTTTTTAACCTAATTGATGAAGAACTTGATCACGTAAGTGCACTTATTGAAGCTAACATTAAATCTGAAACGTATAGCAAAGTAGTTGATCAACTTGAGCGTCGAACTAACGTGTTCTTTGGTGGAAAAGGTACTGCAAATGAAATTGCAAAAATGACTGCTGTGCGTATTTTTCACATGAAAACTGTACTTGGTGATAATGTGTTCATGGCACGTGGCGTTAATACGCCTCATCCACGTGCAGGCGACTTAGAAATTCTTGTATCATACTCAGGCGAAACACGGCCCGTTCTAATTTGGTGCGATGTTCTAAAGCAATTCAATGGAACAGTTTTCTCTATAACGACTAATAAAGACTCAACGCTTGCAAGGAAATCAGATTTAAATATAATCTTAGAAGAAGAAGTTAGACCCGGTGCGCCAAGACGCTTCTATACTCGATCTGCATTCGTTCTTAGTCCATTACCAATGAAGCTAGCAGAACGTCTTGCTCAAAGAGGTCTTAGATTACCAGAATACATACTTAGTTGGTACCACAGCGTTACCCAATAAATTCTTAACAACTCTGCCACTTTTTTGGCAGTCTAAATTTTTTCTTATCACTTTTTAATAATACAGCTGAGATTTTAAAAACGACAGCTTATTAACGAACAGTTTAAGTTTGTTTCTTTAACTGTTATGTTGAGGAAAATTATTTGAAAGAGCTTGTCTTTGTTGGTCTAGGCCTGAACGATGAATGCGGGATTAGTCTAAGTGGTTTAGCAGAGGCACAGTCTGCTGATTCGGTCTTTATGGAAACATACACTAGCTTATTGCCTGATTTTTCGATGGCACATTTAGAAGAGTTAATCGGCAAGTCTGTTCAAGTGCTTTCAAGACATGATTTAGAAGATGATAATGGGAAACGGATTTTTGAAGCTGTAAATATGGGTAAAACTGTATTTTTTATTCCTGGAGATCCATTTATAGCTACTACACATGTAACTTTACGTATCGAAGCTGTAAAACGAAATATTCCAACACGGATTATACATGGTGCATCCATAATCTCTGCAATTATTGGTCTTTCAGGTTTGCACAATTATAAGTTCGGAAAAACCGTTACTATACCTTTTCGGGAAAACTTTTCTGAGGCTCCTTACAATGTGATTGCTCAGAACAAGCAGCTAGGTCTACATACACTTTGCTTGCTAGACCTTAAAGTCGATGAGAAACGATACTTACCAATTAAAGATGCGTTAGAAATGCTTCGTGAAATAGAGCAAAAACGGCAACTATGTATAGCATCAGATGAATCATTTGCTGTGGGTGTGGCAAGGGCAGGCAGCAAAACGCCGACTTTAAAAGCAGATTTTGTTTGCAACTTATCGAACTTTAACTTTGGAGCGCCACCTATGAGTCTTATATTCACTGGTCAGTTGCACTTTACAGAAGTAGATGCTTTGATTGCGTTTGCTGGTGCGCCAGATAAACTTAGGAGCTTAAATAGATGAGTGCAGAAGAACTTTCCACCAAATATATCATAGCAATGGAAAAAGTCTTAACTCAAATAATACAAGCTAAAGGTCCACTTACTATAAATGATGATAACATTGAAGAAGTATTCGGATATGTAAAAGCCTACTTGGCTGATGCAAAATATTTTCATGCTCAAAAAAAATTTGAAACTAGTCTTGTATCAATCGCTTACTGTGAAGGTTTACTAGATGCGTTAAAACTTATCGGGGCCGCAAAAATCCAAACACGCCTATAGCAGTTAATACTTATATTCTTTCTTGCTAGCTGATAACCAAATTTTTATTTTAGTATACCGTATTGAAGAATCAAATGCCACGTCAACATGATAAACGTATGGTCGTTCTAGCTTCCGGTGTATTTGATTTACTACATTTAGGTCACGTAAAATTTTTAGAGGAAGCTAAAAAAGCAGGTGGCAAAGATGCCGAGTTGGTAGTCATAGTTGCTAGAGATAGTACTGTGGAAGAAACCAAACACAGAAAACCTATCGTTCCAGAGAGCCAACGTCGTGCCCTTGTTGAATCGCTTAAAGTAGTGGACTTGGCTGTTCTTGGTTTAGAAAACTTTGACGTTGGTAATGTTATAGAAACAATTAAGCCTGATGTAATTGTTTTAGGTTATGACCAAGCTGAAATGGAGATACGTGTCAGAAATTACGTTAATAATCATGGGTTAAATGTAAAAGTTGTGCGTGTCGGTAAATTTGAAGCCGATGAACTTGATAGTTCCTCAAAGATTCGCCAAAAAATTGTTGAAAAATTTACATGATGATCTGTTATGTTTGAAGCAAAATCTCCTCATAACAGCGAAAAATACAAGCCAACATACATACTTATGGCTATAAACATCGCTGTTTATGTATATACTTCAATAGCTGGTGGAAATTTTGCTCAAACTGATATTAACCTAATCGTTCAATGGGGACAAGTTAACCTGTTGATTCTAGATTATGGTTATTACTGGCAGCTTTTTACATCACTATTTTTACACGCATCCATAATCCACCTCGGAGGAAACATGCTTTTCTTATTGGTATTTGGCTTAAGAGCTGAAGAAATGTTTTCTCTTCCTGAGTATATAGCAATCTATCTATTGGGTGGATTAGCAGGCAACCTATTGACACTAGCTTTCATGCCCCCTCTTGTTCCCTCTGTTGGTGCTTCAGGAGCAATTTTTGCTATGTTTGGTGCATGCGTGATTTATGATAGACGAAGATTAGGGCAATCTGTAGTTGGCGCTTTGATATTTGCATTCTTTTTGCTGCTCTTAAGTTCAGGTGAAAACGTAAATCTTTTTGCGCACTTAGGCGGTTTAGGCGCGGGTTTACTTATCGGCTATGTATTAGCATCACGAAGAAAACCTGAAACAAGATATCAGGTCACATACTCATACGGTAGGATGCCTTTTTAGTCCATCTTTTAATCAGCAGGATTGATTGTTTCAATTTTAACTTTGTTTCCATCTTTTAACCCAAGATGCTTTCTTAAGCACACAGGAGCAATTATTTCTAGCACTGAAACATCATAGTGAGTACGTAAAGCTGTGATCAAGGCACCTTTCACTTTGTTATCTATCATAACAGGGTAACATTTGACAAACCCGAATGTTCGGTCTTCATTTTTAAAGCCTTCAATTTCTATGGCTGGGTATGCTTCAAGTTCAGTACGGGTTTTAATATCATAATCACTAGTTAGTCTTAGATTAAGTGTTCCCGGATATGGGTCAAAACCTAGTTTTTGTTGGAATTGTTTGCGATAGTAGTCTTTTGTAATATAATATGCTCCTTCTCCAACACCAGTAAAAACTGTGCCTTCCAAGGTTATTGATGGTGGGTATGCGTTTTCCATTAGAATACGTAGATTTGAATAGAGTTTTTGTAACTCAATTATTCCTGCAGATTCAATTTTTATTAGACACCCATCATGAGTTATATTACGTTTTATCCAACATATTCGCTCAAGCTCTATGAGGTTACGACTTGCAGTTTGCTGGCTAGTTCCAAGTTTATCTGCTAAATATTCTGTAGAAACCTTGGTTACTCTGCGATTCGCTCCCATTTCAGCTAGCTTAAGTAGAGTAAATAGGTAACGCCATTGTTGCATATACATCATAACGAATCCACAGTTCAAGTAACTTTATAGGTACTAAATCAAGGTATATATTTAAAGGACTCGAAACAGCCAACCATAACTTGGTATGTAAAATAACAGCTATATTAAGAGACAATTACACAAACACGAATAGTGGAGAGACATAGAATGGCTCCAACTAATCCTGCTCCTACTTGCTTTGTGTTCGGATATATGGGTAAGTATTGGGAACAAATCGCTGATGCAGACGCAACTGATAAACAACTTTTTTTGGTTCAAAAAATTTTTTCTACTCATACAAATTTAATGTTAGATTTAGGTTGTGGTACAGGACGTCATGTAGTTAATTTATGTAAATTCGGATATAACATAATTGGGCTTGATATTTCAAAAGACTTGTTATATCTTGCTAAACAGCGTTCTAAGCGGGCTGGTGTTAACTGCGAATTTGTTAGGGCTGACATGCGGTTAATGCCTTTTCGTAGTAATCTCTTTGCTGCCATCATAAGTTTAGATACCAGCTTTGGTTACTTGCCTTCTAAAACAGCTGATTTGGAAGTGCTTATTGAGGTTAAGCGGATTTTAACTAGATGTGGTCAATTATTGATGGATGTTTTCAATAAGAATCGTATGGTTAAACGTTTTGGGCAAAAGTTAGACTTTAAATTGGAAATGCAGTTATGGTTTTCATTTGCGTGGCTTTTAGTACATTTTAGGTTTATTAGAAATGTGTTTGCCAGATTATTGAAATGGCGAGAATATCCAGATTTTTATTTATTTGAAAAACGAATAGTGGACGTTAGGTGTAATAAGCTATTCAATTTATGGTTAATATGTGATAAGCAAAGTAAAAAATTATCTGTCTTTGTGCATATAGTCCGTCTATATGATTTGCCACACCTGCAAAGTATGTTCAAAAATATAGGTTTTCATGTTGAAAGTGTTTATGGCAACTATAAAACAGATCCCTATGAAGAAAATTCAAATGAACTAATTATCCTTGCAAAAAAATAAGTCGATACTTCTGTATTTAATTTCCTATGGAAAACAATCATCACTACTGTTTTAAACTTGAACTATTCCTCTATAGTTATCTTGATGTAATATTTGCTTATGTTTTACAATAAGTATTCTTTTTAATTATTACTTAATATGCAAAATTTTTGGCACCTTTCTGTCAAGTGTAGATTGATAAAAATATAAAAAAATATTTTAGCTTCAAATGCAGCATCGTGTCAATTGAAGCATAGTTAATTTTTCTTACTCATATTTTTCTTTTTGTCGGTAAAGTTTGATTTTGTCTACTGGTGATTTTCCGCTAGTGATAAGAAAAACACCTAAAGTGGCAATTATTGCTGTTGTTACGATTACTACCACAGCGACATTAACAAATAGGTCAGCATATTCGAGACCATATTGAGCCGGTAAAGTTGCTAAGACTGCCGCTGCCAAGCCTCTGGTAAGGATCACTGACATCAATCTAGCTTCATTTCGCATCTCACATTTTATAGTGGTTAACCAAACTGCTCCATATCGCACAGCGTAAAGCATCAGCGACAGAACTACTCCTACCACTAGCATGGTTGCGCTTGAAATCGTAGCAATTATTCCTAGAAACACGAAGAAAAATGTTCTAACTAAGAATGCTATTTCAGATTCAAACCTTCTTAATCCATCCCCAACTATTGCTTGATCATTACCTTCCAGTTTGAAGAAGTTCAAAATTTGTAGTTCATTGCCAAGCACCAAGCCAAAGAGTAAAGCACTTAATGCACCGCTTCCACCTAAGCTTTCAGAGAAAGCGTATGTAAATAGAACTACTGCTAAAGTCAATATATATGAAAAGGGCAAGGAATTTACTCGTCTCATTATAAGGAGCCAAATTATACCGACAAATATTCCTATGGCTGCACCTATTAGGAATTTGCCGCCAATACCAACAAAAATTGATGCATAATTAGTCTGTCCAGTGGCAATTACACCTATTAATGCAAGACTAACGACTATACATAGTATGTCTGTTATTGCAGATTCTAATATTAGCGTGGTGGAAGCTTTTTCACTCATTTTTATTCTGGAAGCTAAAGATATTACAACAATAGAGCTGCTTCCACCGTAAATGCTTCCAAAAAGCAGACCATATAGTAAAGGAACGTCAAATGCAACTATAGTTACTAAAGCAGTAATAAGAACACTAAAAATAAAACCTATTGCGGCTAAAATAACTGCCCGTGGACTATGTGATAGTACTTTACTTATAGTTAATCCTAAGCCGCCGTCAAAGAGTATGTAAACCAGCGCTAAAGCGGCTATGTATGGAGCAAAGTTTTGAACTGCAGCGGGTTCAAACGCACCTAATATTGGACCGCATAATGCTCCGATAAAGATCAGTATTAGCATATCTGGTATTTGTGTTCGTTTAAATAGGTAGTTTGCTATGAAACCAATCATTATTACTGCTGCACTTATCATTAGTGCCGAGGAGACAGCGTCAACCACATTGCATCAGCACACATGTGCTGTATCGACTTTTTAAAACTTTCCAATCCTTTGAAAAGCAACCAAGCAAGTAAATGTGATTTCCGTACCTTTGGAGTGTGTTTTATAATCTTGTAGTTAAAAATGTTCTTTATTGGGATTTTTTCGACTATGAATATGTGTAGACTTTTCTAATATTCTGCCTTCCCGGTCCATTTCGCCTCTTCGTATACGTGTAGTGGATATAGGTCCGCAGTTTTCAGAACGTACCATAGATACGGTGAAAACTTCTAATTTTGATAAACCCTTTTTAATTCTTTGTTCATTAATTTTTTCAGATATTGGCTTAGTTTCTTCGCTTACTACAAGAGCTTCAATGTCGGGGTCATTTATGCTTGAGCCATACGCATCGTAAAGTGGCACGAATTCGGCGCGTTCTTCCCATCCGCGTTCGATTAGCCATTTCTTGAGAAATGTTTTTCTTTCTTCATACGATTCAGTTATATGTGGCTTGCCAAGTTTGTTTACAAGTTCATCCGAAGTTAACCCAATAGCCACATGTTCACCAATTTTAAAGGCCTGTGAAATAAGCCTTCTATGACCTCGGTGTAACTGATCAAAGGTTCCGCCTACTCCTACTTTATTAAATTTCTTCATGCGCAGTTAAACCAGCCTGGCGCCTTGGAAATCAATTTGGCTCACAAGTATATTGTTTTGAGGCAGTTCCTGTTTAAAAGCTTCTGCTACATCCCTGATGTTTTCCTTGAGGACAACTGCATGAACTGCTTCTCCGACCATATTTTGTGCTGCTCCTACTGCTCCTGCTTTCTTTGCTACTCTCACAAGTGTTCGAACTCGCTCTGTTGTGAAGCCTGCTTTTTCTGCAAAATTCCAGCAGCACTCTAAAAAGTTATATAATGATGGTTCATCTAAAATGCATTCTAATGTCTTATTGCCAAAACGGTTGACTTCACGGCGTTTTTCTTCAGAAGATAGAATCTTTTTTGTAGGTGTAGGTCCAAAGATTCCAGCTACAACTGCATAGTCTGAGTTTATAGGTATGCGGTCTATTACTCCTATTCCTGGTGCACCTGGTTCAATGACAAGCACACAACCCCCAATTGTCAAAGGGGTTACTGTACCTAATCCTGTATGACACTGAATCTCGGATACGTGTGCAATTTTACCGATTTGATTGTAAGTTAATGGTAAATCTAAAGCTGAAGCAGCAGCTAGTCCAGCTGTTAATGAACCGCCTGCGCTAGTTCCAAATCCTGCTCCAATTGGGACTTCTATTATATGATTGACACATATATCAACAATGTCTCTTGAAAAAGATAGTAGCTTTTGGAGCGTAATTTTGGTAGTCTCTGCTTCTGGTGCAAGTTTGCCATTAATAGAAATAGTAATGTTGCTTTTTTTTGTTTTCGCTTCGCAAACACTTACTTCTGTTAGTATGCCTTTTTGAAGACCAAAGCCTCCTCCTCTAGAACCTAAATATTCCAATCCAAAATGCTTACCATTAATAGGTTCATCACATATTTCAAAAAAACTAGAAATGCCCGAAGGGGCAAAGGCTCTTGCTGTTTTCTTCACTAATTTTCCCTTGTTTCCTCTTTATTTCTAAAGTTCGGAAAGGCTCGATATATTGCCCAAATTATTGGTGGTCCAAGAACCATCACGAAGGGAATTTCTGTAAAGAACGTAAAGAAGAACGTGGCTAAAGCTACTGGTGCTGCGAAAGGTGTTGCTGCAGGAGCAAATAGCTGGGTATAAACAGGCACCATAATGCCAATTATGGCTGCACCTAGTAGCATACCTACTACTGAGCCTATTTCAAAGCTGCGCCATTTAGAGTTTCTCCAAATGACAACTGGCACTAAAAATATGATGTAACAACCTGCTGCAACACCAATGAACGCAGCTTTTGCAAGAACCGATAAGTCTGTGAAAATATAAACTATGCCCATTAATAAAGCAGTAGTAATCCCGTAAGCTATCACTGGAAGTGTCCAACGGATTCGTTTTTTAGCAATATATCCAATAAGATAAAATGCTACAAAATTGCTCGTTACGCCTGCCATCAAGCTCAATAATGGGTTGCCACCTACGCTAATATCTGTTAAGAATATGCCTACTGCAGCACCTACTCCACCTACTAACGGACCAAAAACAACAGCAAATACTGCAGGAATAACTACTGGCGGCCAAAAACGTACTCCCTCAAATGTAAATGGGACAAATGTAAAAAAAATGTAGCCAACGGCGGTATATAACGCTATATTCAACGCTAGAGCGGCTATATTTAACGTTTTCAATTTATTTTCACATCGTTAGTTTAGTTTCATTGTTATTTTGTGCTCCAATTAAGCTTTATGTAATAATTGTTTAAACATGTTTAAACTTGCCATAATATTGTGGAAAAGGGTAATTCATTTCAAAGGAATAATTTAATAAGCCATATGCTAAATTTGTATTAGTTAAAGAAGGTAAGGTGATAATTTTTGAAAGGTTTTATTATAAATCTAGAAAAAGAGACTATGAATAATACTGATTTTCGTCGAGTACTTTATACAGGTAGATTTAGTCAGTTAGTTTTTATGAGTCTAAAAGCCGGCGAGGAAATTGGTGAGGAAACTCATGATAATGTGGACCAGTTTTTCAGGTTCGAAGGCGGAGAAGGCAAAGTTATTATCGATAATATCGAGCACAAAGTAACCGATGGAATTGGCGTAATAGTCCCAGCAGGCGCCAAACATAACGTAATTAATACCTCTCAAACCCAAGAATTAAAACTTTATACAATATACTCTCCTCCTGAACATCAAGACAGAGTAGTTCGCCACACAAAACAAGATGCCATGGCAAGTGAAGAACACTTCGATGGAAAAACCACAGAATAATGATTTATTTCCATTTATATTTTTAAACATTTAACATTGCAATGAATCTAACAATTTTAAAAGATACTCGTTAATGTCTAATTTTTAAAAAAAATACTAATGTTAGATTCAAAAACGGGTGTAAACAGTGTTAATTTTTTATGCTTGCCTCATCAATACTGTGCTGATATTGAGATAGCTCCTTCCTAAGTTTGGTAATTTTAGTTTGTGTTGATGGTTTTTCACAAACCTTCACAAATGCTTGCATATTGGCAAAAAGCGAATAGTCCACAGGGTCAACGTTTTTAGGAATTTCTGTGAAGGGTGCAATTGACGTTAATAGATCTTTTTGAATATCTGAGTAAATCTCAAAAGCTGTCTTTAATGCCTGATCTTTTGGGTTAAAGTTAAAGTATTGATGGGGCGCAAACCAAGTCGCTGTTGCCCGATACATTTTCTTTTCTATATTTCCTATTTTTATCGTTCTAGTTAGTTCCACCATTTCAGCTTTAAGTAATTTTTGCATCCGTCTCCAAAGTTTAAGTGTGGGAATATTTAATTCTCTAGCAAGCTCAGAAACTGAATATTCAGTCATCACTAAGTTCTTTAAAATAATTTGGTTAAGAGGGTCCGAGATTAGGGTGGTTGATTTGACGTCAAGAACTTTAATCACTTTCATAATATGAAAACGATTTCTTCCAACTTAAATAACTATTTCTAAATGTCTTAAAAATATCTGGTTTTTAATCAACAATATAAACAAGCTATAGTGCATAGCTTTCCCATTTGTCTTATATGCTTCTACGTGACTTCCATCATTTTTTCACAACACTTTCTGATCTGAGAAATATCAAAATAGATTATTATTCTGCAAAAGTTTTTGCCACGTTCCAGATTTTATCGCTTACATAATGTTTGGTTTTAACTACAGGGCCTTGTTTTATGTTTTTTACTTCTTCAGATGAATATAAAATTTCACCAAGTGCTAAGGGCTTACTGTGTTTTACATCTACAACTACTACAATGTCGCCTTTGCAGAAGTTTTCCTCGTAACGTACAATTCCTGGAGCCATGACATCTGCGCCATTGCATACAAAACGTACTGCACCCATGTCTACAACCACCTTGGGAAGGCCCATGAGTAACTCTGTAGCCAATAATGTTGGAAAAACTGTGTTATCTTCTTTAAATAATAGCGGTTTTCCCTCTATTAATAATAGTTCCTCTAATTCTGATTCAACTACTTCAACAAGAACTTTTGAGCCATACTTTTCTTCTAGGTTAATTTTTGTTTTGTCTGATGCTTGTGTAAGAACCTGTTTTGATTCTTTTGCCTTCAACGGATATCTTCGATATTTTTGAGACATTCAAATTCTCCGCGACAATATGTTTTCGTGTACTGCGTGATATGAACCAAACCTATTTAGTTTTCCCTTATGTAGTCGTGCTGCTGATTATGATGATGTTTTTTGATCTGTAGTTTTAGGTTTTCTTTTTAAGCATTTATCCGCTAGTTTGCCTAAGTCGACTTTTAACAATATGATAGTAATAATTATTGTTAGTGCAATCGATATTACTATCATAGTTGTTTGATCTAATGTGCCTGATAAGAAATCACCAGTCCAGTTACCTAGTAATGCTCCGGCTATTGCTATTGAAAGTTTACCCAGAAAGTATGCACTAAAGAATTTGGTTGGGCTATATTTCATCAAACCTAACGGTATAATTATGGGTTCATCAGGTATGGGTGAAGCTGCGGCAACAAATAGTAGTATGAAAGCCCATTTTTTGACTTTTTCTGCATCAGCATCTAGCCGTTTACGTCTTTTTTCGCTTAAGTGTTTACTAACAAAAAAAGTAATCATGTAATGCACACTTTTCGCTAATGATGCACCCATGGCGACAAGTAATCCTAAAACAATAGGGTTTGCTGAAGGCATAAGTAAAGCTGCATTGGAAGCTATGAATAAGTTCGATGGTCCTGCAAAAGGAATCATGTTAAAGCCAAACGAACTAAGCAAGACAAGTATCAATTCAATTAATGATGACATTCAAAGCTTCCTACAGTTTCAATTCAAAAGTGTAAAACCGATTTATAGGTTTGCACCTAGAAAACAAAAATGGCATGACAGCATGTTATGCATATTTTTATGGTTAGATATTAAAGCCAAAAATTAAGATAAGTAATGCTATGCCAAGCGTCCAAGTATAATACGCAAAATAATGAAACTTTCTTCCTTGGACTGCCTTTGAGACTAATTTTAACGCTAGATACCCCGCAATAACTGCACCGATAACACCAACAAATATTGTAACCTCACTTAATCCGTTCGTAAGAATGGCTTCTCCTTCTATAGCTGATTTTGCAACAATGTATGTTTCTACAATGAAGTCGCCAATTATCGCAGGTATAGAAAGCAGAAACGAAAATCTAAATGCATTCTTTCTTTTTTGGCTTAAAAGTAGCGCTGTGGATATAGTTATTCCACTTCTTGAAAGTCCTGGAAAAATGGCTAACCCTTGTGCAAGACCCATTAGTATAGCAGTTTTATACGGCAAACTATTGGCTGTCTCTTTTGCAAATTTGGTTGAGTAAACCATTGTAGCACCTATCAAAAATGTAACTGCAATAAAAGGCAGAGTAGATAGTGTATCGCGAAGTAAGAGGATATAAGTTATACTTACTGCTGCTGTAGTTATGCTAGCAACAATTATTCTAGGTATCAACATGCCGCTTTCAGATTTAAAATCTAAGTGTGTCAAAGCGGATAGAATTTTTTTTATCTCTTTACGGAAAAAGAAAATCACAACTATCAAAGTGCCCAAATGTAGAATAATATTAAACATGGGTGTTACTTCTAAACCTAAAAAGTACCCAGCTAGCTTTAAGTGCGCAGTACTTGATATTGGAAGCCACTCAGATATGCCTTGAATTAAGCCAAGCAACAAGGTCTGAAGTAATTGTTCAAGCAAGTCCTTGTCAGCACACCATGTAATAATGCAATTTACAATGCACGGCTTCAACTAATAGTTTTTCTAAAAAAATATGTTTTTAATATTTGCGTATAAAAATGTCTATTTACTTAAAATACAAAGTCAGGATAACCATACCCAACTCTAAAGTGATGTGTAAAATACTTATCGCCGATAAAGTCTGGGGCTCCTATTTAAATTGATATTTCTATTCCAACTCTATATTTCACCTACGTTATTTATGCAATATTTTTATTAATAATATGAGGGGTGTGCATTATTCTGGTTTTTAGCAATTTTTTGATTTCTTTTTGTCAACCCCAATTTTTGCTTCGAAAAGAACAATCACCAAAAAATACACAAAAACGAATTGTGCACACCTCTAAATAATATAAAAATAGTTAGCTTTAAAAATAGAGTGTACTTCATACCTGTAGTGCATGCTTGATGGAAAATATTGATAAAGCTAGACTGCCGTATGCATCTCTCGCCCATTGGCCTCCTATGACATACAGAACTCACATGGCTACCTCTGCAGAAACACTTGCTGCCTTTACTGCTTATCTTGAAACTGAAAATACTTCAAATGAACCTAAAGAATTGCAGCCTTGGATTCCCTTTTGCGTTGGGAAATGTGCCTTCTGTTATTTTCCAGTAACTTGTGATAGTCAAATCTATGATTCCTATATGAAGGCGCTGAAGAAATCACTTCTGTTTTTCTCAGAACGCAAATACATAAAGACAAGTGTCTTTACTGAACTGTATGTGGGCGGCGGAAGCCCTTCAGTTCTTAATGAAAATCAGATTATTGACCTACTAAATTTTTGTAGAAATAATTTTAACCTTAGTAAAAATTATGTAACTAAATTTACTGCATGCACAACCAGCTTATCTAGCGAAAAAATAGTATTGTTAGCAAAACAAGATGTTACTCAATTAGATATTGGTATCCAAACTTTTAATGAACGGTTCCGTAGCATCCTAATGCTGCGAGATAATAGCAATGATGTAATATCAAAACTAAAAAATATCAAAAAGAGTGGGTTGGGTCTTAGTATAGACTTACTTTATAATCTACCTGGGCAGACCGTAGAACAATGGGAAAAAGACTTAAAACATGCCTTAGAGTTGGATGTGGAAAGCGTTGACTGTTACCCGCTAGATTTGTATGTTGATGCTCCCTTATCAAAAAGAATAGCTGCTGGTGAGTTACCTCCTGCTGGTGGATATGAAAAAGAATTGCAAATGTATCTTGCTGCATACAAGTTATTCAAAGAGAATGGGTATTTCCCAACTTGTCATAATCGGTTTTCAAGAGTTAAACAAGATCGTGAACCACCATCTGCTGAAGTTGTTGGAAGCGGGGCTGGATTCTTTATGGGGCACATTGGGCCTTTCCATTATTCAGATGTGGAAGATGTAAAAGAATATATGGCAACAGTTGAAAACCAGTTATTTCCAATCTCGCGACTTACAACACTAACCTGTGAAAATGAAATGCGCAAAGCAATGATGATGATTTATGTTCGGGTTCCAGTAAATCGAGAACACTTTAAAACAAGATTCGGTAAATACCCCGAAGAAGCTTTTCCAAAAGCTCTTGAAGAATTGCGATCCAAAGGCTTAATTATTGAAGAAAATGGTGAAATTCGTTTATCTGAAAAAGGTGACCCCTGGCGCTTTAATATTGCATGGGAGTTCTTCAAATAAATACTAAATATTTTTTTCTTTTCTCAACTTATTTGTTTCTTAATTATGTTTGTTCTTTTCTAGAAAGCTTAAAAAAGAAATTAACTTATAGTGGGTGGATCATCCAACCTTTGAAGATTTCCTTTGCAGTAGATGCAACAACAAACAATTCATAGGATTAATATTAAATGAAAGAATATGCAATAGCAGTTGAAGGACTTAAACACAGCTATGGCGAGTTACGTGCAGTTGATAACATAAATTTTAATGTTGAAAAAGGACAAATATTTTCCTTTTTGGGTCCAAATGGTGCAGGAAAAACTACCACTATAAACTTGTTAATTACTTTGCTGCCAATACAGGAAGGAAAAGTGACTATTGCCGGCTTTGATGTATCTAAACAAAAAGAATCTGTTCGTAGATCAATAGGTGTAGTTTTTCAAGATCAAAGGCTTGACAGAGACCTTACAGTTTGGGAAACACTAGATTTTCACGGCAGACTATACTCTATTCCTAAAGAAATTCGAAGGCAACGAATAGATGAGCTTCTTACACTTGTAGAGTTAACAGAAAAACGAAATCAAGCTACTAAGACTTTGAGTGGTGGAATGAAGCGACGTTTAGAAATTGCTCGAGGGCTATTAGTAAAACCCAAAGTGCTTTTCCTTGATGAGCCTACAATAGGGTTAGATACACAAACACGAAAACGTATCTGGTCATATATTAAAAAAGTGAATAAAGAAGGTGTAACAGTTTTCCTTACAACTCACTATATGGATGAAGCAGACCAGAATAGCGATATAATTTGTATTATGGATAAAGGAAAAATAATGGCAAACGGTACACCTGCTGACTTAAAAAAATCTCTTGGGAAGGATTATATACGCATCCAAACCGATAATGATAAAAAAGCCATTTCTCTGATTCAGAAAATACCTGATGTATGTCAAGTTAAGCAGGCTTCTGAGGGCTTGACAATACATATAACAGAAAACAATCAGCTACTTACTAAACTAATTGATTTGCTTAGAACTAAAGAAATCGAAATACTAAATATTGGAGTAGTTAAACCTACTTTGGATGATGTTTTTATACATTATACCGGTCGTGGACTTAGCGAAATGTATCTAGAAAGTAGCGGATAACATATTATTGTAAGGTGAATTATTGATGGATAAAGGATTTGTCGCAATATATTGGCGCGATATGGTTAAATTTTTCCGCTCAAAAGCACTGCTTTTCTCTGCATTAATACAGCCGATACTTTGGCTACTTTTGTATGGAATTTCAATGTCAAGCAACATTAACATCTTTTATCCAAATAGCTCTAATCCAGAAGGCGTTGTTTCAGTTAGCTATATGACTTTTATAACTGCAGGAGTAGTGGGTATGACCATTTTATTTACCTGTCTTTATGCTGGGCAAAATGTCCAGTTTGACAAACAATATGGCTTAATGAAAGAAATCGTAGTTTCACCTTTGCCTCGTTCACATATTCTATTGGGCGTAACTCTTGGAGGCATAACTAAATCTCTAATTCAAGCTACTATAGTAATTCTATTTGGGTATACTTTAGGTGTTGAATTCTTTTCTGATCTTACCGTGACTGGAACTTTAACTGCTATTGGTGGAGTTTTATTATTTGCAGTATTATTTTCAATGGGGTTAATGTTCCTCTCTACTACTATTGCAATGAAAGTCAGAGATCATAATGTTAGCCAAGCTGTTATCACTTTACTAACTCTACCACTCTTTTTCTCAAGTAACGCATTATATCCTTCAGATTCTTTACCATGGGTTATAAAAATTCTAGCATACCTCAACCCATTGTCACACTTTATTAACGGTATGCGCTATTTCGGAATAAGTCCCAACTTTTACTCTTTTGGAATACAATATGCTACATCTCCTTCTTCTTTATTTATGTCACTTGGTTTTCTAGCAATATTTAGCATAATTATGTTCAATATCGCGTTAAGGGCTTTTGAAACAGCAATAGATTTCTAAAATTCAAATTGTTAAACCTCGTTTGTCTTATCGTGACTCAACCTAAAAATTAACTTCAATATCATGATAACAAATAAATCCATAACCTGTAGCTTCAGTGAATCCACTTTCAAGTATTACTGCTTCAAATTTGTTAAAAAAGTAAAGTAATTTCAATAATTATTATTAAGTCGCTTCTAAAAAATTGAGGCTAAATCAATTTATGCAGGTCTTCCTTAGTGGCAAGATAAATCTAGCCTATGTAACATCATACAAAGTCTATGCCACGTGATCTTAAAAACTACTAAAAATCAAGTAGCTAGCAGGTTTATCTTACTATAAAAAAGTGGCATAATCATTAAATTCGATATATTGTTAAAACGTTTCCAGTATACCTTACTATAGCTGCTATAAAAACCAGCATTGTTTTAGCATACATCTCAAAAGAAGTATCAAATAATCTTGTCTGAGTTATTGTTTTAATTAAAATAATTAAAAAACGAAGCAATAATCTAAATAGTTTACTTTATTACTTAAATGTATACACATAATTGAAGAGATATCACATAAGAGCTAACTACCATCGCCCGATTTTTGATAAGTCGTATTTACTGAGGTATTGTTTAAAAAATAGGCTGTGTGTGCGATGACATCATCAAACTATACCAAATGGTTTAAATTGTATAAGTTTAAGTATAGAAGAACATGAGGCATACGAAGGGTCTATAATGAGCGAAATGACCACAGAAATCCTTGAGCAGAATCTCGGGAAAATAGTGCTTGTACGATTGAAAGGTGGAAAAAGCCTACGTGGTAGATTGAAAGGCTTTGATCAGCACCTTAACTTAGTCCTAGAAGAAACTGAAGATACAACTGATGTTGAAAGCCAACGAAAACTAGGCTTAATAATTGTCCGTGGAGATAATGTTGTTCTGATTTCTCCGCCGCCAAGGTGAGTTAAATGGGTAAAGGTACTCCATCACAAGGTAAACGTCAGGGTAAAACTGTTCACATTAAATGCCGACGATGTGGTAGACGCGCATATCACGTACGCCACAAACGTTGTGCTGCATGTGGCTATGGCGAAACTTCAACTATTCGTCATTACACGTGGAACACAAAAACTCTGGCAAGACAACGAGTAGCTTAAACCGCTACTTTTCCTTGAATAATAAACTATCCTTTCTTATTTTAAAAATTCAATTTAACATGTATCAAAATAACTCTTACTTTGTAAAGAATTAATCTGAAAATAAGTAAGAAAAATAGATAATTTTTGCTTAGTCGTTAATTGTAGCGCCGTAATAAGCTTTATCTACTTTTACAAAAATGAGTGGTCCGCGGCTTTGAGCCATATCACGAGCTTTACGCAGTGCATTGTTAACTACAGTTATAACTTGTTCTCTATCATTAAGATTTTGAATGTTCTTATCGCCCAGCTCCATTTTTAGTAGATTTTCGGAAAGGATTTCTGTGCCACATATCTCGCCATTTTTTATTAGAGTTGATTCAACGATTTCCATAATTTCTTGTTTGTGATCGAGTCTTCTCCATAGTGGTTCTGCATTACTCAGTATCTTAGCTACATTATTCCATTTGTTAGTATTCTGGTTGCCAATAAGTAGTTTAACGCGTTCTTTCCACTTCTTAAGCCATATGCCCGTCCATATGGTGATAAATGTTTCCAGCTCAACTGGGTCTTCTTTAAAACATTGTTCAATCTTTTCTGCAAGTTCAATATCATTTGATTCTTTACCGATCAGATCCCATTGATATTTGAGATAGTTTGTAAAATCTTGGCAGGCTACTTGTAGAACTTTACGGTCAGGACCCATAATATCTAGGGCAGGAGCTGCATCTTTGAGCTTCTCTGTCAGTATTATTTCAACAAAGTTCATTATATCCAATCCCGCTCTGAAGCCTTCTCCAATATAACTATGGGAATGAGGCTTTTATTAAACTTTATTTAGACTAATAGAAATTGTTAGTCTAAGCAAATTTTGACAATATGAATAATTTTTTTAGTCTTTTCTTGATATAAATTTAAGTATGTTTAGTTATTAATTTTTTTGTTAATATGTTAGTTTGCATAAAATTTTTGGTTTTTGTTGATGTATGCTTATTTCTTAGCTAAAGTTATGCTGTTACCTAATTGTTTAGGGTATAAAATTTTATTTATTAATAGTTTTCGTGGGATAAAAATAATGTTAACAAACTTATGATTCTTTTACAAATAACATGTTTACTGTTTATTCAATGAATTTTGGTAATTCAGAAATATCATTGAGTATTAAGTATGGTTTTTCTTTAGAGAGTTCTGTGCGTGAATACAGGCCTGATAGGACTGCTACTGTTTTTACCCCTGCTGCTTCACCCATTTTAATGTCCAATATCGAATCACCTACTACTAAACAATCCCTTGTTTGAATATTCATTGCAGTAACAGCTTTAATTAGCCCTTTAGGTGACGGTTTTGGCTCATCTGTATCTAAAGCGGTAATAATATTTGAAAAATACTTTGATAGTCCAAACTGCTCAAGCTCATTAGCAATCGCTATGCTTGGTGCATAACGCAATGTAATCATTGAAAGTTTTGTTTTTCTTGAAAGTAATTCAAGGGTCTTATGTGTGCCTGGAATTGGCATGCTTTTAAAACGGCTTATTTCATAAAACGATTTTAAAAAAATTTCCAAGAACTTATGTCTATCTGTCTTTACAATATCGCTTATTGGTTGCTTTTGTTCAAGTCTTCTTGGGATTTCTAAAGCAACGGTTGCATGTGGAATTTGCTGGCCTGTGGCAAGAAATGCAGCTCTAGCTGCCTCTAAATATGCTCCTTTCGTATCTAAAACGGTACCGTCCAAATCGAAAAAAATTCCTTTTATGTTAAATTTTTTGCTCATTTGGTATGCCTTAAAGGTTTTCTTGTGAATGGTTTTTCAGTAATATGTGTATTTTGTTGTGCTAGTGCTTGAATTAGTGGTTATGTGGTATTTTAGCACTTATTGCATTTGTCTGTAATTTATCTTTTTCAATTTATTGATGATTTACTGTTAACCTTATTAGGGAACATACATATTGAGATTTAAGCTTGCCTGATTGGAGGTATAAATGTGGAAGATGATATTCAGTTATATCGCAGTAATGGTCTTTACAAGTGTCCATTTTGTCCTTGTTGTTTTTGCAGTGAAGCTGACCTTAAGCGGCATGTAACCATATACGGTAGTTCACGGCTTGAGCACTCCGAAGAATTCCGTAAAGTTCACGGCAGGCTAGAGCATGGATCTTTTAGTGGTCCAGAGTAGTAAATTCATTTTTTTGCTGGTCTTAAGTGTAAAAGCTATAAATTAGGCGGATTCTACTGTCTTAGCTATTCAGAAGACTGAATTAAAATGACCGAACAACCACCCAACAATCAAGAAACTATTCCCCAAAAATTACAAATCGATGACCCCTTAAATTTTCAATTCCATGCCGCCTACATGGTTTATTCCGAAGTGTTTGATAATATTCGTGGTATTGATGCTAAACGGGACCTGAATTTGAATCTTGAAGATCTCAAAGAAAACCGGATTAGCACAGAAGAATTTTACCAGAATATTGCACGTTATCGGAGCGATGCTGTAACTGAACGGCGACATGATCGACTGTCTGTGCCAACTCAAAGGAAACGAGACTGGCGTATGAAGTCACAAAAACAAGATAGAATCAGACGTCATAAGAAATAAATTTCCTTTCTCTAATCATGTCTTTTTTACAATTTTTCGTTTCATGTAGTGCATTATATGCATAAATTTAAACGGTAGTAACGTTATAGAGGATATATGCAAACTGAACTTTGCATAAAAATAAGAGAGAAGGAGTTGAAATAGTATATGTATAAGAAAGAAATGCATAAGGCAACTTGTTCTGACTGTGGAAAGGAATGCGATGTTCCATTTAAACCAGACGGCACAAGACCTGTATATTGCCGTGAATGTTACTCCAAACGAAGACCACCACGGCGATTCTAACTTTGAATAATCCTAGCTTTTCATAATATCTTAATTTTTTTATTTTATTAACTTATTATGTATGGTGTGCAGTAAGTTTACTACTTTTTTTGAATTTCTGTTGTTGCTGTATTTTATGCTATTCTTTAATGGCAACCCATAAGTCAAAGAGCCATTCTGTGGGTGGTTTTTGGTTTTGCCAGCTTACGTGTTCTTCAAATCCATTTACCCAGCCGTGTTCACCTTTCTTCCAGCCAAGATACTCGTAGCCGTTTTCTTCGATCCAGTCCCATAGTTTTTTCCAAGCAAAATCAATGTTTCGTGGGTCCCTAAACCTTAAGACTGCATAAGTTCCAGCAGGTAGTTCACGTGTATCAACACCTGTGCATTGCTCTTTATGGTTGCCGATAGTAAGGAAGCATTCGTAGCCATGTGGATGTGCTTTATCTATTGGATATGTATACCTGCCGAATAGGCGCACATCACTTTTTCCGAATAATCCGTTCATGCTAGCCCACTCCATTATCTTTTTTGCAGCATCTTCTGATGAATTGATGCCATATGAGTGGATATATGCTGAACGGATAGGTTTGAGATGTTCAATGCGTCCTTCCATTTCTTTTAGAAAATATTGTGCAGCCATTTTTTCTTAGTTGCCTCCCTCATATTATTGTTGTATTTGATTGTATATTTATTTTGTTATATAAACCGGAATTTGACAATTTACTTAATAAAGCAATGAATTATTAGTGAGCTAATGATGATTATTTTTATGTAATTGATAGTTGGTTTTTGATCTTATTTTTTACGATTTAATGCTACAACGAAATTTTCAAGATGCTTTTTTCTGCCATAATTTGTAGAAAGCGTCTACTTCTTAGTTGTCTGCATAGTCTTTTATATTTAAAAATAAAGAAATGCTTAACTGTTAAAACCGTCTATATAGTGCAGCTAGAGATGAGCTATTTGCCGACCTTTGGAATATTCCATCGATCAAAGAAAGAAGATGAGAACAAAGTTCAAGAAAAAGTAGAGTCGACTCCAGTTTCAGAACCTGAGCCAATTGTATCTGATGTGTGTGAAACTAAAGATGTAGCTGAAAAGGTCTACTTGCGAGCGATGCCTCTGCGGGAAATATCTGACCTTGAAAGTATAAAAGCAGAAGTAAAGAATGGTAATATTTTGATTTTAAGAATAACTCCTTTGGCTAATAAGAGTGTTGAAGATGTAAAAAGTGCAGTTAACGAACTTTATGCATTCACTGAAACTATTGGCGGTGATATTGCACGTTTAGGTGAAGAACGTATTGTTATTTGTCCACAAAAAATTAGGATTTGGCGTGAAAAAACGCCGATGCAAAATGGATCGCTGCCTACAGCAGCCTAAAAGTTTCCAAAACTGATGGAACAATAGTGTTTATGTTTGCTTTATTTCCAATGTAGTTGGCTAAGTTTATTATCTTTGATTTTTCGCCGTGACATAGGAAGATTCTCTCTGGTTTAGGTGATAGGTTTGTTAAGTATGCTACGAGTTGTCTTCGATCGCTATGTCCTGAGAATCCTTCAATAGATTCTACATGTAATTTGCATTGGACAACTGCCATTTTGCCTTCATTATCTAACATTGTGACTTCGTTGATGCCTTTTTGTACTCGTCTACCCATTGTGCCTTCAATCTGGTATGAAACAAAGATTATTGTATTTCGTTCGTCTTCTGCCCAGTTTTTAAAATATTCAATTACTGGTCCACCTTCGAGCATGCCTGAGGTCGCAAGCACAATGCATGGTTCGCCCTGAATGATGCTTTGGCGTACGCTTGGGTGTTCAACAATTGTAAAGTAATCTGATTTGAACGGATTGACTTCTTCATGGAGTATACTGTGGCGAACATCTCTGCCTAAGTATTCGGGGTATGCGGTGTGGATGGCTGTTGCTTCACTAATCATTCCTTCGATAAATACTGGTGCTTCTTTTAGTAATCCACGTTTCATGTACCCATCTATGATTAGCATAACTTCTTGAGCTCTGCCAACTGCTGGAACTGGTATAATGACTTTGCCTTTCCGCTCTAAGGTTTCATTAATTATGCGGGTTAATCTTTCTTCAGATTCCACACGTGTGGGCATGACATCATCAGATCCGCCGTAAGTGCTTTCACTAATTATAGTTTCAACTCGTGGAAATTCATTTGCTGCAGCTTCAAGAAGCATGGTACGCCCGAATTTGTAGTCTCCTGTATAGACAATGTTGTGTAGTCCTTCTCCTATGTGTAAGTGTGCTAAAGATGCACCTAATATGTGGCCTGAATTATGGAGTGTTAATCTAATGTCTGGTGCTATGTCAGTAACAACGCCATATCGCAATGGTATTGTGTGGAGTACGCATTCTCTGACATCTTTTTGATCATAAAATGGTGTTATACCTTGCTTTCCGGCTACGTCTAAATAATCGAGTTGGAGCATGGTCATAAGGTTTGATGTTGGTGCTGAGCAGTAAACTGGTCCGTCATAGCCGTACTTAAATAAGAAAGGTACCAAGCCACAATGATCTAAGTGTGCATGGGTAATAACTACTGCATCTAAACTGTCAATTTGAAACTCAGGTGAGTCAAATCTTGGGAAAGATTCAAAGGGTCTTTGTGAACCTGGGTTAATTCCGCAGTCTAAAAGTACGCTGCTTTCACGAGTTTTTAATAGAAATGCGCTACGTCCTACTTCTTGGGCTCCGCCTAGAACGGTTAAACGTATATCGCCTACATCGTAGGTTTTAGGTCGGAAGATTCTTTCGCCTATAGTTCTCAATATGCGTTCTCTTTCTTGGCTTTCAGAATGTAAATAGTGCCTCATGTTAGTAATTATTTTTGATTTTATTGGTGGGCTACGTAAGACATGAGGGCGCCATTTGGTCTTTTTAATGATTTCTTGTAAGACAACACCGTTTCTGCCTATAACCAAGCCAGGTTTCTTTGTTTCAATAATTATTTCACCTAAGCTTGGATCAAAGGTTATGTCAGTAATTTCAGCTTCTTTAGCGATTAATTCACGTGTAATTTTTTCAGCTTCAATTTCTGGGAGCCTGACTGCTGGATCTGGTCTAACTACGATGCGTTTACGGATTACGCCTACAATTTCTGCTATAACACTACTTTGTTCAACGAGAATTTCAGGCTTTTTAGTGTAAACAGCTAGCATAGGTCCCTCGTATTCAATACGAGTGACTTCTGCCTCTTTAGGTACATGCTGAAGAATATATTGACTAATTTCTAATTTATCTTTGTCCTGTTGTGATCTAGCCACTTCATTTAACTTCCTTTTCTAAAGCTGCCTTTTTCTCCGCGTCTGACAGCTCGCGGTAACCATTGTTATCAATAACTATAATGTTGTAGTTGTTACCGCTTGCTACGTCACGTTTCATGGCAGCGTTAACAGCTCGTGCTACAACAGGTAATGCTTGCTCAATGGTCATGCCTTCCTTGAATTTGTCTTCTAAGACACCAATGGCTAAAGGTGATCCAGACCCTGTAGATGTCATTTTATCTTCAACTAAGCTTCCGAATGGATCAAGGTTAAAGACATGTGGGCCTGTGTCATCAACTCCGCCAACAAGAACTTGAGCCATTAATCCTCTTGCGCTGAAGAGAAGATTACTAGTCATTCTCGCTGCAGAAGCAATCGGCATTGGTCTATTCAGGTTTATTTTATATAACTTGGCATTAGCGGTGATTATGTCAATTACCTTTTGGGCATCCGCTACTGAACCTGCAATAGTCATGCCAATGTGATCGTCAATTTTATAGACTTTCTTGCCCTGTTTGTGAGCAATAAAGTACCCCATAGTCACCCGTGTGTCTGAAGCAAGTATAACGCCGTCTTTGCAGACGACACCGATTGTAGTTGTCCCCTTTAGTATTAAATGGTTAACTGCATTATTTTCTGCCATGTATTTGTGTCTCCCTAAAACTGAACCTTTCTGGAAATCCACGAGCGGAATTCCATCTGTAGGAAGGTGCACATTGTAATCACTCCATGAGATTAATTAATATTTCTATCGAGTGTGATGTCTCCCTCATATCAGTATTATCCTTTCTTTTTATCTTACTTTTACTGCATTTACTAGCTTTGCGGTATGTCTTTTGCTTAAAAAATTCATAAAAACTTCAATTGACTCAACTAATTAATTACCGTTTAGATTTTTGTAATGTAGAGGCTGCGGAAATTGCATATAAGCTTGTTAAGTTACTATTAAAAGCGGGTGGGCATATTTTTTAAATGCTTTTAATATCACTATTTTTATTCATACATTATTTTTTAATAACTACTTGCTTTACTAACTAAAAGTCTATTATTCTGTATTCTTCCCTTTCATAATAAGACTCTATAAAAATTAAATAATGTGTGCTATATTGCATTAGATTGTTAGATTGATGTGGAAATTATAGATCTAAGGTATTGCGTGGGTTTTTTCTTTTAAACTTTATTTGATGAGTTTTTTCTTCATTAAATAAATGCTTAGTATAAAGAAGATAAGTGTAGCTATGCATATCCATAATATGGCACTTAGTACTATTATTTCTGGGCTGAGTCCTAAAAAGCCTTCAAAACGTCCAGTAATAAGTCCTCTGAGCAAATTAACAATTTGTGTTAATGGTAATCCAGCAATAGCAATTGTCTGAATTGAGCTAGGCATAATAGATAAAGGAACAAAAGTGCCACCTATGAGAAACATTGGTGTTATTAACAGATATACAGGGTAATTAAAGAAATCAATGTTTCGAGCTAATGCTGTAAAGCACATACCAAATGCGGCAAATAACAATCCTCCAAAGAAAGCAACTACAGGTACTAGGGCTGCGAGTGGGCTTGAGACTAACCCGAAAGCTGCAATAACTGCAAGTACTATTGTTGAATTAATAACAGCCCGTGTGGCGCCCCACAATAATTCGCCGGCTATAACTTCTTCAACATTTACAGGTGTGGTAATTATAGCATCAAATGTCTTTTGGAAGTACATACGTACAAACGATGCATAGGTACATTCAAAAAATGACCCATACATAACTGCAATTGCGACTAATCCTGGTGCTATCCAGTTAATGTATGGCATGCCTTCTACTGGTCCTGCTACTAATATGCCTAAGCCAAAACCAAACGCTATTAAGTATAGTATTGGTTCAAGTAGTGATGGTAAGAAATTTACATGAGCTGTTTTTGTGAATACATCTAAGTTTCTGCGCCAAACATGCCAGACCCGGTAAGTTAGTTTAGGAATAAGTTGTGTGGTTGATTTAGTGTTTTCTAGATGGGTCATTCTCGTAATCTCCTGCCTGTTAGCTTCAAAAATACATCTTCTAAGTTAGCGTTGCGAATAGTTGTAGTTTTATTTGATAGTTTTTTGATTGCTTTTTCAAAGGCTCCATGGGGCTGGCTACTGAAGACTCGAATTTGGTCGCTATAAACCTCCACTGATGCATCAGGTAATTCTTCTTTAAGAATTTGTACGGCATATTCATCATATTCGACCTCTAGTACTTCTGCTCCAACGTATTTTTTAATTAAATCCTGAGGTGTTCCTGTTTCAATGATTTTACCGTTATCAATAATCAAAAGTCTATCACATAGTGCTGCTGCTTCATCCATGTAATGTGTTGTCAAAATAATAGTCACGCCTTGCTTCTTAAGAGTGCGAATTTCATCCCAGACCAAGTGACGTCCTTGTGGGTCTAACCCAGTAGTGGGTTCATCAAGTAAAAGAATTTTGGGTTCATTAACTAAGGCACGTGCCATAATTAGACGTCTTTTCATGCCTCCAGACAATTGGTCAATTGCTGAATCATGTTTTTCTTCAAGACGGAAAAATTTCAAGAGCTCCCAGGCTCTCTTTGAAGCCACTTTTTTCGGGACATCAAAGTATCGTGCATATACTTCTAGATTTTTGATTACTGAGAAGTCAGGATCGAGGTTATCTTCTTGTGGTGCTACACCAATAAAATTTTTGATTTGTCTGGCTTGAGTAGTTACACTCATGTCCGCAACTGTTAACTCGCCTTCAGTAACAGGTGAAAAGCAGTATATCATTTTAACAACAGTTGTTTTTCCTGCGCCATTTGGCCCAAGAAAGCCTATGCATTCACCTTTGTATACATTAAAATCAATATTGTCCACTGCTGTAAAATTATTATATCTTTTAGTTAGACCACGAGCTTTTATTAGAACTTCAGAAGAATTCATCGTAACCATATGACCTTTAATGTACACAATTTATAATTAATTTGTCGACTACGACGCTATAAAGCTTTCAGAGCATAAAAATTCCGTAATTAGATTAGTATATGTAAATTTATTTTTATCATTTAAAGAATTAATGCTCTCTACAGGACAAAATTTTAATCTAAAAGAAAATTATGCGAATACTGTTTTTTCACCAATAATACATGAAATACTATATTGGACAACTTTATCGCATAGTTTACTCTTTCATCTTTTAGCATCTTTCTTTAACCTGTGCCATTTTTTCATGATCAAATTAAATACCTCCAATATATTCTAACTTTTAAAGATGCAAAATTAGCTTACCCATTAAATTGTTTTAACAGCCAGTTTTGTCTTTTTTATTAACTTTAGTTACGTTATGTTGCTTATTACTGTATAAAAAACAAAAAAGTTGTTGAGGGATCGCCACTTTTTTTGAAGCTATATATGGCAGCTTGCACGTCTTTTCGGCATAGTCTGGAGATATTATCTTTGCAACTTGAAGAGATGAAAAAAGAAATCGAAAAACTGGTCATTAACAAAGGCTTCTATAATAAACCTGAAGATATTCCTAAAAAACTCCTTTTTGCATTTATTGAACTCGGGGAAGCAAGCGATGCTTGGAAAAAAGGTGCCTCACAAGAGAAAATTGCAGAAGAATTAATTGACGTAATCTTCTATATTTTAGATGCTAGCCGCTTAGCTTGTCCTGCTGTTAATATGGATGATATGTTTGCGTGGAAGTTGGCAAAGAATTTAGGGCGACCTTACCAGTACGGGGAAGGGCATCGCAATAAATAGATGATACCTTTGCAGTTTTCAAAAATTTATGGAAAATTATTCATATTGCTTTAGAATATACAAGTGACCTATGCCTTATCTGGTGTGATCGCTTTTGATCTGCATTTTTTCCTTAGGTTATACTTCTAAATGTGTATAAATAGTATACACGTAGTTTTATTTTGAGGTCTATTTATTTTTTTGATACTTGATTGTAAGTATGGATTCCTTGAGACTTTATTTATTGAAAATTACTAAACTTATCAGTATACTAAAACAAGTAACTTCCATTTCAAAATAGGGCAACCTATATAGCTAACTTTCTAAAGCAAACTTAATAAAATAGTTTCAAAAACTTAATCAACGCATAACTAATATGCTTTGGTATTAATAATCTTCAACAACCAAAATGACTGGCAATTAACATGAAATAACTAAAGTGTTAATTTTTATCAATTGAGCATGCATTTAAGATGGTCTTTATACTCTTAATTCTATACTTTTATTGGCTTTTTAACAAAATTCTTCTAGCGAATTAGCCCTTCATCAGCTGCGTAAATTTGGGTATCCCGTATGGTTAGGAAAATGCTGAAATTATTAGAAAAATTAAATCTTGGTAATTTTGTGAACAAGCAGAAGATTGTGTTTTGAGTACTAATGGCTGCTAGATTCTGAATGGTGAAAAGTTTTGATGATTCTAGCATTATTTAATTAGTAATTCTTTGATTTATAGATTTATGAATTTGATCTTTTCTTATGCGATATGTGTGATATCTATATTTTTATCAGCGAGTTTTTATGGTTTGTTGTATACATTTCAAATGTGACGTTTGTGCAGTTTGATTATCCTGATGATGTATGTTTCGATTGCAGTAAATGTGGCTTATGTTGTGGTGATACTATTGTTAAGAAAAGATGTATATTGTTGCTGCAGTCCGATGCTCAAAAAATAGTTGAACATACAAATCAACCTGTTAACAAATTTGCATGTAAAATATTTGGGAAAACTCCATATGTTTTTGAGATGCGGAAAAGTTCCGATGGCAAATGTGTTTTCCTTAAAGATAATCACTGTACAATATATGAGCAAAGACCACTTATTTGTAAATTTTATCCAGTTGAATTAACCACTGATGAAACTGGGAAATATATATTTAGAGTAACTTCAGAATGTCCTGGCGTCTGTTGTTTATGTGATGGTAAAACTAGCACAAAAATTGGTGAAGCTTACTTCAAAGCGTTATTGGACTTAGCATATGTCGAACTAAATCCAACTATCTAATTTTGTGCCTTGGTAGTTATATTGTGCTAATTTGTAACTTATGTTTAATCTATATTCCATGTTATATGTGGTATGCTGATATTCAAAATTTTTCTACACTGTCTTTTTCAAAGAGCTGATGAAGAAATGTTGCATTGATGATTTTTAGTTCCAAATAATAAATTATAGTTCTGTATTTATCATATGTCAAAGTTAAAATGTTCAATATTGCTTACTATATAATGGGTATTAGATTCCATGTGGTGTAAGAGCATGGATAGAAAACTCAAAGTTATTCCACAACCTCAACCGGATACAATTACTTTACTGCTTCCTAAACCAAAAGAAGCCTTGCCGTTGATAAAATGTGATGCAGATATAAACCTTATTTGTGGTAGCTGTGGCTCAATGCTTATTGAGGGTATTCTTGAAAACCAAATTAGAAACATCGTAATCAGATGTCCAAACTGTGGCCAGTATAATCAAATAATCTGATTGACTATTTGTTGCGCTGCTTTAATGATGTTTATGAACAAATCATACAATATTCGTATTGATACTTTACAGATTTGATTTTATTTGCGGCTTAAGCATAATTACATCTCTATTTTGGGTTAATTGTAAAATTTTCAGTAATACTATAGCTTAGCTCAATACAAATTGGTGGATAATATTATTATAGCTGAGATTATGTTCCTTCCTATTGGGAAGACAAATTGTCTGCGAATGAACTAACTGTAACAGGTAGTAAAGCCCTAGAAGTTGCTGAAGCACTAACAGCAACAACAATGAAAATTCTTCAATTACTTTCAAAAGAACGCCTCGATATTTCCACTATCGGTATTCGTCTAGACTTAAGTGAGGCCTACATAAGTGAACAAATACGTGTATTAGAGGAACTCTGTTTAGTTAAAGTAAGCTATGAACGTGGTAAACGGGGCATACGAAAAGTCTGTGAAACAGCAATAACAAAAATTACAATTATAATATAGTTCAAAAAAGTAAACCCTTAACGGGTAACTCTTTTTTAATTGAAAGCGTATTCCAAAGAAAAATGGGTTTAAAGCTAAATAATTAGGATATTATTTTTTCTTGCCTTTTTTAGTAGACTTGCTTTTAGTTTTAGGCTTGCTTTTTGGCATTGTTAAATCTCCATGTTGTAGATATATAAAGATAAGTATAGTTAATTAGTTATAAATATTGTCAAACTATGAGTTTGTGTTTCTCTTACTTATCCTTGCGTAACATTTTTTTGTATTAACATCTTCCAATCTTTTATTTCTGTTGTCAAATTCCTGAGTAACAATGGCTTGTTATATTGATCCTATTGTAGTTATCAGAAACAGCAAATATATTACCAAAAATACTGATCCCTCTCGCCAAGTTATTTTCTCTCTCGATAAGAAATACCAGAAGAACAAGTTTGTAATAATTGAAAAAATTATTACATTCCTAAACACATCTGGGTCTATAGGAACTGTTACACCAAAGATTGCAGGGACTGAGAAGGTTATTCCTAAGATTAGTGTGGTGTTTATGAAGCTAGCGCCAATTATGTTGCCAAATGCTAATCCAGAATGACCTTTGAGAATTGATTTTAACCCTATGGTTAATTCAGGTAGGCTTGTACCAAAAGCGACTACGGTTGCTCCTATTGCTTCTTGAGATACGTTAAACGATTCTGCAATAGTGATAGCTGCATCCACAAGAAAATTTGCACTTAAAACAACCCCTAAAGCACCTAGTATTGTAAAGAGTGCATATTTCTTAAGCTTGGATTTTTCCTCAACAGTGACTACTTCTTGTTCGTCAGGTGGGACTCTAACTTGTGTTAGTTTGTAAAGGTAACCTGCGAATACAAATAATAAGATTAAGCCTACTGCCCATGTGGCATCTGAAATATAGACTAATATCAGAGGAACTAACGACGAAACAAAAAGTCCAAATTCTATACTACTAAGTTCTGACTTTCCAAGGCTAGGGAGTACATTAAGCTCACAAGGACCAACAGGTGTTTTATTTCGTCTGCATCTTTTCCATTGAGTAAGATATACCAGTAAAGCTGCAATGCCTATTACTGCTGTAATGTTAAAAATATTTGAACCCAACACATTACCTACCGAAAGGGCTGATCCGCCTGATACGGCGGCTATCAACGCAACTGTCAATTCCGGTAAGGTAGTTGACATGGCAATGAGTGTAAAACCTACTGAAGTCTTACCTATTCGGGTTATTGCTGCAACTTTTAAGGCATTATTTATAGCGATATTGCTTGCCCAGTTTAGCGCAAGTAAAGATACCGCAATTATCAATATGCTGACTAACATATCTGCAGCTACCAATTCTACCACTTTAATTGCCCCTTTTACAATAGAGTTTTTATTTTGGAAAAACGAATTTTATTTGCCCAAAATAGTGCCTTCACTGGTCGTTTGTGATTGTTTTTTTGATTAATTTATGATCACACATCCTACTATTTCATATATTAGAATTAGAAAAACTTGTTAGAAGCGTTTTTCCATTATTTACTATTTGTTTTCATTTAGAAAAATGTTTATCCACAAGTTTTTGCTCTATTTACTAAATATTAACTTCTGTATAATCATATTTAGATTAGAACTGTTTCTCAAATTTGACAATAAAAAATTGTATATTGTTGATGGATTGCTTTAATTAAATGGTAATATTAATTTTTAATAGTCTATCTATAAACGCTTATTAATATTGCATAAATACATCTTATTATAAAATTATCTTGAAGCAGGTAGTCCAATATGGATTTTGCCCAAGAACAAATTACTCGAATTCATGATTTTAAAATGAACTTTGATTACATGACTTTTAGGCTTCAGACACTAAACGACAAATATCCTTCTGGAGTAATAATCCCTGTTATAGATAAAGATGTTAATAATCCTGCATTTGAAAGAATCATTAATTGTCTAAATGAGTGTACTTACCTAAAGAAGGTCTACATTGCTTTCTCAGGTACACAAAGCGACTATGAAAATGCTCATAAACAATTATACCAACTAAAATTACCTCATGAAATTATTTGGTGCAATAAACCTGAAGTAAACGAAATACTAGATGAACTAAAAACAAAAGGGCTTGATGTAACTCATACACGTGGTAAAGGTAAAGACCTGTGGCTTGCAGTTGGCATAGCTTCTCTTGACCTTTATGCTTTTGCTATCCATGATGCAGATATAATTTCTTATGATATGACTTTGCCAACAAGGCTTCTTTACACAGTCGTAGAGCCTCGATTGGACTTTTTCTTCTCAAAAGGGTATTATGCTAGAATTAATCCTGAGACTAGGAAGATGTACGGACGAGTTTACCGTTTATTCATTAATCCTTTATTGGATGCTTTACAAAAAAAGATTGTCTATCCCTCACAGTTTATTCAATATCTTCAATCTTTTAGGTACCCTCTATCGGGTGAAGTAGCAATGTATCGAGACATAGCTCTTAACTTACGTATGCCTGGTCATTGGGGCCTTGAAATTGGTATGCTAGCTGAAATTTTCAGAAACATTTCAGCTAAGCGTGTATGTGAAGTTGATCTAGGATTATTTGACCATAAACATAAAGAAATGAGTCCAGATGCTTTGCTTAAGACTGCTGGGGACGCCTTTATCACTTTACTACGTACACTAACCGAGATGGAGGGGATAAATGTGTCAGAGCCATCTCTGCTTAGTTTACGTATAATATATCGTAGATATGCTCAAGATAAGGTTCGACAGTATTATGCTGATGCTATATGCAATAGTCTTGACTTTGATAGGCATTGTGAAGAAACATATGTTGAAACACTCTCAGATGTGATTCTTAACGCTGGTAAACAATACCTAGTTGATCCGACAACATCACAGCTGCCTGATTGGCTGCGTACAATATCGGCTATGCCTAATGCTAGAGAGAGACTACGGAAAGCAGCTATTGAAAGGTAAGCTCGTTATGAAAACAGTAGTCTTTTCAGATATGGATGGAACGCTGCTTAATGAACACTACAGTTTTGAATTTACAAAACCTGCGCTTGATCAATTGTTGGCAATGGATGCTTCGATAGTACTATGCAGTAGTAAAACCCGTGCAGAAATTCAATTGTTCCGAAAAAAGTTTGGAATCAAAGATCCTTTCATATCTGAGAATGGCGCTGCAATATTTATTCCAAGAAACTATTTTAAAAATACTCCAAATTATGACTTAACTATAGACGAATTTGGTGTAGTCGAGATAGGTCTGCCTTACCCTATATTAAGAGAAAAACTAGAATCTATTCGAAGAAAGACTGGCTTTGACTTAGTTGGTTTTGGTGATTTAACTGCTGAAGAGGTAGCTAGTGATAGTGGGTTGCCTGTTGAATTAGCTGCTTTGGCTAAGAAGCGAGAATATGATGAGCCGTTTCGCATGTTATCAGGTGATGAATCAAAACTTGTGTCCGCTGCGGATGTCGAAGGTGTATGTATTACTAGAGGTGATCGTTATTGGCATTTGAAAGGAAATCATGATAAAGGATTCGCAGTGAAAATGCTTACAAATTTATATGCAAAAAATTTTGGACAAATAAGAACTATTGCTGTAGGAAATGGACCTAATGATCTACCTATGCTCTCAGTTGTAAATAAGCCCTTTTTTGTTGGTGCGACAGATCGTCTCGATGATGTTTGGAACAAAGTTGTAGCCTGGGTATTTGGCCAGAATTAATTTAAGTTTAGCATGCAAAGTATGTTATGTTTTCTTTTTTTTAATTTTATTTTGATAAGGCTTAATAGCTGCCAGCAACGTGTGTTTTCTATACTCGTGATGTCGATATGGTTGACGTATGGCTGCCCTATGGGAAAACAGATGTGTGTGTGCGAGTTCCAGCCAGAAACCTTTTGGGTTCTATTACTCCTAAAGAAAAAACTGCTTGTGCTGATGCAAAAGCTGAAGTGGAACGCGCTCTTAAAGACCCCATACCTGCTGGCACTCGACGCTTAAGTGAAATTGCATTGCCTGAAAGTAAAATTGCTATAGTAGTAGACGATGCAACCCGAAAAGTGCCTAGTGAGGCTATGCTATTACCTGTACTCGCAGAGCTAAATGCCGCAGGTGTAAAAGATGGAAATATCACCGTAATTTTCGGAACTGGAATACACCGTCCAGTTACAACTGATGAAGCAAAATTGCTTTTAGGTCAAGAGGTTCTTAAACGTGTATCTGTGATAAATCATGATGCTAAAGCACCTGATCTAGTTTATGTAGGTACTACTAAACGTGGTAATAAGATAATGTTAAATCGAATTTTTGCTGAAGCCGACATACGTATTCTCCTTGGTGATGTAGGTTTTCATTATTATGCTGGTTATGGTGGTGGCCGTAAAAGTGTGTTACCTGCAGTTGCAGGTGAAGAATCAATAAAATTCAACCATTCAATGCTATTAAATTCTAATGCACGCACTGGAGTTTTAGATGGTAATCCTGTTCATGAAGATATGGTAGAAGCGGAAAAGTTGGCAAAAGTTGATTTTGTTGTTAACATTGTTACTAATAGTAAGTTCCAGATTGTACAGGCTTTTGCGGGCGCCTCTGAAGAGGTTTTCGTACAGGGCGTTAAGTTAGTAGATGAAATGTTTCGTGTTTCAGTAGAGCGACGTGCAGATATTGTGGTTGCAAGCTGCGGCGGAAACCCTGCTGATATTAATTTATTTCAAGCTCATAAAACAATTAACAGTGCGCTTGAAGTTTTAAAGCGAGGTGGTGTAATAATACTTGTTGCTGAATGTCCTGAAGGTCACGGTAACCAAGTATTCTATGATTGGATGGCAAGGTTTACTGATGTGAAGTCCGTTGAAAAGGAAATTAAACGTAACTTTGTTATAGGTGGACATAAAGCATATTTCCTACTTAAAGCGTTGCAAAGTCACAAAATTATCCTTGTTAGCACATTGCCAGATTATTATGCTTCAAACATTTTTAAACTAAAAACTGCACGTGCAGTTAATGATGCACTTAACGAGGCATTTAACATTGTTGGCAAGGCTGCTCGTGTATGGACCATCTCACATGGTAACTATATACTACCTGAAGTTAAAGTTATAACTGAACAATCTGATGTGCAGTCCCAAGCGACTGCTACGAGTTAAGCGCAAACTTTAAGTTAATCTTGAAAATGGTGTTTAGGCAGGACGAGAAAATGCAGGAAACCTTTAAACTACGAAAATTCGTACCCGATGACTTGCAAAATGTTATGCAAATTAACCGAGTTTGCCTGCCAGAAAATTACACTGATATGTTTTTCATAGATTTATACGAACGATTTCCAGAAACATTTATTGTCGCTGAGCAAGGTGGACAAATAGTTGGATACATTATGAGCCGAATCGAAGTTGGATTAAATAACTTTGGACTAGGTGGGCTTATTAGGAAAGGGCATGTCGTTTCCATTGCTGTAATGCCTCAAGGAAGACGTAAAGGAGTTGCTTCTGCACTCATCACAGCTGCTATGGATGGAATGCGCCACTACAAAGCAAAACAAATCTATCTAGAAGTCAGAGTAACTAATGAGGCAGGAATCAATCTCTACAAAAAATTAGGCCTAGAAATTACTCGCACTATCTCTGGATATTACTCAGATGGTGAAGACGCCTACGTAATGTCTAGGAACCTTTAATTATTTTTTAAAATATGTTACCTTAACTAGGTATTTTTATCTATTATATTCTACTTTTATTGCATAGTGAACAATTTGTTTTTCGAATTTACTAGCTAATCTGATTGTATCCTTAGAAAAGAGGTGCCATTCAAATTTGGGTGCTTTAAATATGTTGGGTAAAGTTGTGCTAAATATATTGTATTTATGTTGATAATATCTTCGCCTATTTAATCGTATGTTGTCTGGTTGTATTATAGTTTGATGTGGCTGCAAAGGCGCTATTTTCTTTAAAAATTTAGTTTCAATAATTTAGATTGATGTTTAGCTCTAAGGAAATTAAACATTAATGTCCGTATAATATTGCATGAATTGTGTGTATGTGATGCTTACTAGTTTTTGTTCAGATTCATAATTTTTTGACATATTTATGTTAAATTTATGTTTGCCAAATGTACGTTTTCTATGTGAATCTAATGGCAAGTCTTTTATCCATCATCGTAGGAAAGCATGAAGAACGTAATATTACGGAGGAAAATTGTATGGCAAAATGTCCAAAATGTGGAGCTGAAGTTGCTAAACCAAAGAAAACTTGGAAGATGGCCGGAAGACCAGATAAAGCTGGTAAACGAATGCAACTAGAAATCGGTTTATTTGAATGCCCTAAATGTAAGGCAACATTCCGCGAAGTACTTAGCAAGAAAAAAATCTAAACTGTACTCGCGTGCATAACGTTATAACCTCAATCTTTTTCCTTTTTATCATTTATACAATATTTTTTAATCGGTAGATATTATAACCTCTGATAATACAAACAATTAGTAAATCATCATTTTGAAGGGAAAAAATAATAGTGGCTGCGATTGCAAAAAAGCTATGCAGAAACGAACACTTTCAAACAATCGTTGTTATCCTTCTTATTGTTACTGTGGTTTTTGGTTTCTGGTACGGATCACAAGCAGTACTTAATACAAGTATCCCACCAGCACTAGCTGTAGTTAGCGGTAGTATGGATACGATTTCAAACGATGAAACTTCTGGATGGACACATCCTTTTAGCCGTACTCTCCAAGTAGGTGATCTCATTATTATTAAAGGTGTTAAACCCTACGAGTTGAATACTGATTATCCTAACAGCGACATTATTGTCTTCCATAGGCCTGATAATCCCCGTGAACTCATTGTTCACCGAATTGTAAGTAGTACAACAATCGATGGCAAACTATATTTTTTCACTAAAGGCGACGGAAATCGACCAGTAATTTGGCCAGAATCACAAGAAGGTATGTATGATAAATGGGTCAACAATAATGCAAGCATCCCAATTGGTGCAGTAAGTCAAGACTTTGTAGAGGGCAAAGTCATAATGCGAATACCCATAATAGGGTATTTGCCAATGCTTGTTCAATCAATTATAAGTAATAATGCCGCAGTAGTTCTCCCCATTATGGTACTCATTATACTTATAATTGTATTAGTTGAGTTTGTGTATCCAACCCTTAAACAAAGGGGCAGCAAGAGTACTCCTTTTAATAATAATTCAGTTGAGAACCTAAACCTGACCCACTGTCATAGTTATTAATAAAAACAGTTATTATCAACATTAAACGGTAACTATTATAACGTCAATACCTAATGGAAAAATAACTTCCATATAACAAGGACGCTGAACCTTGACTTCGACTATTAGACGTATTAGAAATAATGAAAATTTTCAAACTATTCTTGTGATTGCTTTACTTGCTATGTGCATTAGTGGTCTATGGTTTGGCGCTCAAGCAATTCTTAACACAAGTATCACTCCAGTACTAGCAGTAACTAGTGGTAGTATGTGTATTCCCTATGGTTCAGGATGTACTGGTTGGGATTCGATAACTCACCCATTTGATCGCACTCTACATACTGGTGACCTAATAATAATTCAAGGTATAGATCCTAAAAGGCTTAACATAGATTATCCTAATAGTGATATAATAGTCTACCAGAATCCATGGTATCCAACAGATCCAAACGAAAAAATTGTGCATCGCATAGTTGGGTCAACTGAAATTAATGGTACCTTATATTTTTACACAAAAGGTGATGGGAATCCATTTACCAAATGGCCTAACACACTATATAGCGGTGAATACGACCCTTGGAGTCCTATACCTGCCGAGATGATCTATGGCAAAGTAATAATGAGGATACCTTGGCTTGGGCACCTACCAATATTTATGCAAAACCTTTCAGGCAATTTTGGGTTTAACATTTCATATGTTGTCATTTTAGCGATTGTTATTATACTTATGTTGCTTGTTATAACTGAATTTGTTATCCCTTTGCTCAAAAAACGATGTAAAACATAGGTAATCACACTATCTGATGATTAAAATATGCTATAAAGTCGTAAATTAAAAGCTACAACGATGCTAACTAAATAGTTTTCAATACAACCTAAAGAATTTGTTAATAAGGATTTATTAAGAGCGTAGTGTGCTAAACGGAAATTTTTGATCATTAGTATTTAGCGATATTGAGTAGCAGGTATTTTGGTGCTAAAACTAAAATTTTTCCTGCCAAAATCGTTTCTTTTTAAAGTCAAATAGGAAATTGCAAATATTCTATATGAAACCTTAAGCAGCCAACCGTAGGTGTATTTATAAAGTAAGTGTATAATAAAGGTGTGATAATCAAGACGTGGAGTCCATGCCTAAAGTTAAAGCTACAATAAGCATAGAAAACGTGGTTGCTTCTGCTACGTTAAACCAAAAAGTGGACCTTAACGCCGTAGTAAAAGGTTATCCTGGGGTGGAATATCGTCCTGAACAGTTTCCAGGGCTAGTATTTAGACTTAAAAGGCCAAAAACTGCCACTTTGATTTTCAATTCTGGAAAAATGGTTTGTACTGGTGCAAAATCAGAAAAAGAAGCCCGCCGTGCTGTAATGAAAGTTATTAAGGAACTTAAGAAAGGTGGGATAATTATTATCAGTAAACCAGAGTTAAAGATTCAAAATATTGTAGCTTCAGCAAGCCTTGGTGGTTTAATTGATTTAGAAAAGGCGGCATATGCATTAGGCAGAACTATGTATGAACCTGAACAGTTTCCTGGATTAATATATCGCATGGAATCACCTAAGGTAGTTATTTTATTATTCGCCAGCGGAAAACTTGTCTGCACTGGTGGTAAAAAAGAAGAAGAAGTTTACGTTGCAATAGAACAACTTCACCAGCTCCTAGAGGAAACAAATTTGATTTTTTATGAATAAAAATTACTAAATTTCATACACGCTATTTCTTTTTCTTACTAACTTTTTCAGTTCTTATTTGTGCAGTAATTGTTTTCAGATTTTCATCATCTAATACACCTATCTCGTAGAGGTTACTCGCAACATCACTAATTTTTAATATGCTGTGAAGTTTTACTCCAACTCTTTCTAATACTTCTTTCCCGCCTTCTTCACGGTCAATAAATGCAACAGCTTCAGTAACAATACCGCCTTCAGCACGAACCGCTTCTGCAGCTTCTTTGAGACTTAACCCTGTTGTAACTAAATCATCAATTAGTAGTACCCGATCGCCTGAAGTTAAGATGCCTTCAACACGGCGTTCTCTACCGTGTAATTTTACACCTTTAAGCACGTATAGAAATGGCTTTTTGAGGTTATACGCAACCTGTGTGGCAAAAGGTATACCTGCTATAGGTAAGCCGGCTATGCGATCAAAACTATTAATGCCAATTTTTTCAGTGATAATTTGGGTATAAAAGTTGCATATGTCTCTAAATGCATCTGGGAAGCTTGGAACTATACGTAAGTCAACATAATATGGACTGACTTTGCCGCTTGAGAGCGTAAATAACCCAAATTTTATAGCATTAATTTTACCTAAAATTTTTGCCATGTCAATCTGTTTTTGTTCACTCTTCATTTTTCTTTTCACCCTTGAAGACTTGGTAAACTTTACCTATTTCAGGGATGACGCAAGATGTTTTGGGGAGTTCTTTACGGAGAATATCAGCGAACTTTTTTTGGCTCTGTACTGAATTTGTATGATACGGAACTGCTATTTTCGGTTTAATTAACCATGCAATTTCACTACCAGCCTCAGGTGAAGCGCCAGGTGCAATGCCTACAGTGCAGAATACAAGATCAATTTGCTCTTTTTGAGCCATCATTGCCATATCTGGATAAGGTAAGCTATCAGCAGTGTGAAATATTTTAAGTCCATCTTCACTTGTAATTATGTAAGTAACTGGTGAGTTGGCAGGGTGGCGGCACTTCGCAGTTTTAATGCGTACATCTCCAATAAATGTTTCATCACCTACATGCGCCGTAAGTAGTTTTCCTGCAGGTATGTACATTTTAAGTTTTTGGGCAGAAGCAGCATCAGCTATAACTATGCAACCCGTGGTTTTTTGTAATTCAATAATTAACTGTTGATCTAGATGATCATAGTGCTCATGTGTAATTAATATTGCATCTAGTTGTGGATAATTTTTGGCTTTAATATCCACTGGGTCAATAAGTAAATTCCTTGAAGGTGTCTTAAGTTGTACTCCAGCATAATTGTTAATCCAGCTAAAATAAACGCTATTTTTAGGCGGAAACTTATCAGCTTGCATATCCCTTTTTCCTCGGTAGACTACTAATGCTCCAGAGTTTAAAAGAAGTTTTGTTGCTCAATTTTTAAATTTCAAGTACTCTAATAAATAGTTGGTTATTTGAAGTTATTAAGATATTGAATTGCTATGTTATTTTTTTAGATATTTTAAAATTATTATGTACGTTCTATTGTGGTGGCCTTAAATGTTTATAGTAGTGGAAAATGTCAACTTATGTTTTATATGGATCTTTTACGAAAAAATAGATAATTAGAACTGCGATCAGTGCAATAGTTCCAAACACAATTGCTAATAACAGAAAACCGAAGTTATCAAGCACTGGCCCTCCTACTGCTATTCCAATGGCTCCGCCCAAAGCACAAAATACTCCGCTTAATGGCATAATTGTGCCTCTAGATTGAGTAATCTGTTCTAATGTCAAGTTTGTCGTTGCCACAAACCCTACACCTCGAAATAACACACTTGTCAGGTCAAGAACAATAACTATCCACAAGCAAGGTATAGAAACAAACAATACTATCAAAGCGCTTGAAAGACCTAAAGAAAATATTGCTAAGCGCTTACGACCAAAGCGTATGACAAGCCAGCCACCAGCCACAGAGCCCAGTGCAACTGTTAAAGTCATCATAACAAGAATAATGCTCGCATACTCTATAGGCACTGAAAAACGGGTACGATAGAAGGTTACCGCAAAAAGACCCCAAACTTGAGAAGCGTTGAAAAATGAATACCCTAATAAGCATGCTACAGCCGATTTATTGAGTAAGACCCGTTTAAAGCTGCTAATATACGTCTCAATATTAGATGTAGACTTTTGTTCATTTGATACTGATGGTATACCAAAATATGCTAAAACTATACCTACAAATGAAATGGGCAAGAAAAGCCATAATAAAACATTTCTCCAACCAGCTATAGCAGCGATAAAAACACTTAATGGTGCACCTATAACAAAAGTTAGCGATCCAGCAGCCATAGCCCAACCAACAG